>NZ_JAHREU010000150.1:0-2156 GCF_020883145.1 Microcoleus sp. CAWBG27 | reverse complement strand
CTACCCAAACGTGTTTTGACTATGTACTCTCCGACGAAGCCGGCGGCATCGTGACTTTTGTAGGAACGGTGCGCAATCATACCAAAGGCAAACGCGTTTTACGGTTGCAGTTTGAAGCCTACGCGCCGATGGCCGTCAAAGAAATGCAGAAAATTGCGGAAGAAGCCGTGCGTCGTTGGCCCATACTGAAGATATCCATTCACCACCGTGTGGGTGTGTTGGACATTGGCGAAATCCCTGTCATTATTGCCGTGGCCTGCGCCCACCGAAACGCCGCGTTTGAAGCCTGTCAGTTTGCCATCGACACGCTCAAAGAAACCGTTCCCATCTGGAAAAAGGAGTTTTTTGAAGACGGCGAGGTGTGGGTAGCTGCGCATCCGTAAAACCGTAATAGAAACCGAAAAATGATAAACCGTAAAATATTAAACCGCACGGGCCTTTAGGTTTGTGAAGTGGTAAGATTCCAAGATTTTGGTAGCTTGCTGTCAAAAGAAAAACAGAGCAGGCTACCCTATCGCTGGGCAAGGCTGATGACCTATGGGCCGATTTAGGACCTGCTCTGTCACTACTTATAGAGCTCGAATAGAAATTTGGGACTACAGGCCCATTAGCAAGGTATTGAGCGCATAACAAGTAGACTTTAGACACCTCTAAATTATAACTAACCATGGACATTTTCTATTTTATTGGAATTGATATTGCCAAAACCAGTTTGGACTGGGCTGTTTATGATGGTAAAAAAGTAGTGCTGCAAACCGCTAATGTTAATACTGTGGCAGGTATCAAGACTGTATTGCGGCTGTTGAAAAAGCTTCCGGGCTGGAACCCACAACAAGCGGTTTTTTGTATGGAACATACTGGTATCTATAATGCTCACTTACTTGATTTTCTTCACAAATTACATTTTCCCATTTGGTTAGAGTCTTCACTCCAAATCAAGAAAGCAGGTGGGCTGCAAAGAGGAAAAACCGATAGTATCGATGCACAAAGAATTGCCGAATATGCTTTTCGTTTTCGAGATCAGCTTCGACTTTGGGAACCACCTCGTGCAGTGGTACAACAATTAGCCATGTTAAGTTCTGCTCGTCAGCGACTTATCAGTGTCTATAATCAGCTGGCCGGACCACTTACTGAGCAGCAAAGTTTTGTCAACCCGGTCATGCAAAAACAATTGGCTAAAAGTTGCAAAACCTCCTTAAGTGCTGTTGAAAAGGACCGTAAAGCTATTGATAAGGCCATTGATGAACTTATTGAAGGCGATGAACAACTCAGACATATCTTCGGATTGATGACTTCAATTCCCGGTATTGGTACAGCTACGGCCACCGAAGTTATTATTGCCTCTAACGAATTGCAAACTATAACCGACCCCAAAAAGATGGCTTGCCATGCAGGAGTTGCACCGTTCAATTACCAATCCGGCAGCAGTGTTCGAGGAAGGCCCGGGGTAAGTCAGCACGCTCGTAAGCGATTAAAGTCTCTTTTTCATTTAGCGGCTATGTCGGCTATTCGCGTCAAGGGCGAATTACAAGACTATTACCAACGCAAAGTCAAAGAAGGCAAAAACAAAATGCTGATTCTCAACGCAGTTCGTAACAAACTGATTCATCGTCTATATGCAGTGGTGAAACGAAAAGAAAAATATGATAAAAATTATGCGCTATCGCTTGTTTAAACCATAGAAATCGGCCCCGCGTAATACTACGCTTACTATTACGGTGCGCTGCACCTGATTCTGCGATTGTCAACCCATTTACTATAAATATTACGCTGCGCTGCAGCTTAGCCTGACGACTATGGTGGAGACACCGACCTTGGCGAAGTGGTTGTTACAAAGTTGGTCAGAATGAAAGTGGCGAACAAAAATTTAGTTACTTTCGTTATCTTTTCAAAAAAATACTTAGATGAAAACGGTTGCTCATCTCACTACCGATATCACGCTGACATTTAATCAAGTGGCGGAGCTGGCTCGTCAACTTCCCAAATCGGATCGTTTGCGACTTGTTACGCTTCTTCAGGAGCATGATGAACCAACTAAAGAACAACTTTTGCAAGACCTTCGGGAGGCTATTGACGAAGTAAATCTGGCTAAGGAAGGAAAAGTTAAACTTAAATCGGCGAGGGACTTTATTGATGAGTTATAAGATTTCCCTTTC
>NZ_JAHREU010000015.1:14326-116412 GCF_020883145.1 Microcoleus sp. CAWBG27 | reverse complement strand
CTTTGCACGGCGACAAATCATTATACCTTAAAAAACCTCAAATGATTGCATAGCAACCATCTCAGGTTTTGAAAATTATGATTTGTTTGAAAATTAAATCCGATCGAATATCTGCGGAATGTGGGTTCTATCATTCCTGATAATTTCTTAGTCAATTCAATAGAGAGATTAGCTTCTCCATTGAGCAACCGCAGTAAAAAAGTATCGACTTCAGAACGATTGAGTTTTTTGATAGCTTCTTTGAAGCTACTTTCAGGAATTGAAGGTTTAGCAACACTCGCACTTATTGCAGCTTTCAGTAGATGCTCATCCACTTCAAAAATATCGATAAAAGCCTGTAACGATGGAGATAACTTGCCAAAATTAGGAGGAACAGGTGGCTCTAGCCCTTGTTGTTCATCATCATTATCATCATCATCATCATTATCATCATCATCTTCATCTTCGTCGTCTAATCCCTCAAGATAGGTAATTGCTTTCAACCAAGCCAAATAAAGTAAACGATAATCTCCCTGCAAAATTTCCTGACGCAAACCTATCAAAGAGGATAAACTTCCTTCTCCCTCTATCCATCCATCAAAACCTCCTTCCTCATTAATAGAAATTTCTAAAATGACAAAATTATTAAGCTCAGAAACCTCCACTATATCTTCAATGCAATATTTCTGCATCTGTTCCACATCAATCAAACCTTTAGGGAAACGAAACATTAGTTGTGTTGTTCCCCAATTAGCTATGTAAAACATAGCATCGAAATATTTGACTAATAATTCTTTTTCATTGCCCGGTAAATCTCCATAGCTATAGACAAAAATAGCTTTACTAGAGCTGATTCGCGCGCGACTAGAGAGTTGGCTGACTGCTTCTTGTTCCGATTGAGTCAAACGTCGATCGACGCTTTGAAACTCATAATATTGATATTCGCTCATTTTGGGTTATTGCAAGTACATAGAAGAGATGGCAAAGGCTTCTTCAGGCGTACCATAGAAAGTGCCATTTCGGAACATACAAGGCTCGTATTTTTCACTGCTATAGGCGTAAAACCCCAGAGTCCAAGCTTCTTCATCACTAAAGTAACGCAGCCGACACAGGTGAAGGGGGATATTTCGCCTTCTTTCTAAATATTCCTCAAGAGATACGCGCAAATCTTTGGCCGGAAAGTCTAGGGGGATATCAGGTTCTGTATAGGCATCTATGTAACAAAACTGACTGCGAAAGCGGATGCCTAGGCGAGTGTATTTACCAGCGTAGTTAGCAGCAGCATAATTGAGAATACGCTGCTTCACTCGTTCTTGAACTGCCGGTGGGATTTTAACTCCTCCTGAATGTGGATCTTTTACCCAAGGGGACATTTGACTGCTCCTGTACGCCGATCGCACAATTAGTTTATAATGAATTGCTAAGTTTAGTGGTCAACATTTAATTAAACTTTAGAATCAAACGCTCAAATTTGCGATCGCCCGATTCATCCCGATTCAATCTAACCATAGATATTTCTATTTTTGGAAAAAAGATTGCGTTAACAAGCAAACAAAATTGCTGAGACCGATCGCAAGCGGTTTGAGACATTTGCGGGAGAAAAAAAATTAAGGCTAGAATTTTTATCTAGCCTTAATTTGATTTAAGAAGCTGGTGACAGGATTTGAACCTGCGACAGGCTGATTACAAATCAGCTACTCTACCAACTGAGTTACACCAGCAGTGAAAATTAATATAGCAAACTTATCGCCCTTAGCGCAACCCCCTCAGCAAACTTTTTTTTCAAATTAGCCCAGAGCCCCTCCCCGTAAGGGCAGAACCGAAATTATTGTCTTGCGATCGCACGCCAAGATTCAGAAACCGGGTTTCTTCCTATATTTCTCATTACCCAACCGGCCTGTACAAGTATTTGGGTTAATTAGCGGACAGGATCAGAAAACAGCCAACTGTCAACTGTCAACTGTCAACTGTCAACTGTCAACTGTCAACTGACTAATCGCAACACCAAATCTTAATTGTCTCATCCGCGCTGCCGCTGGCTAGCAAATTACCCGAAGGTGCGATCGCCACCGAGTATACTGTACCCGAATGTCCTTCAAGAGTGCTCAACAGCTCCCCCGTTTGCAAACTCCAAATATTAATCGTATTATCATCGCAGCCGCTAGCCAAAGTCAAACCGTCCCTACTGATAGCAACCGAATCGCCCCGACTTACATAATTCCGCAAAATATGCACAGCCTCATTCATCCCTAAATTCGCTACACCCTTTCCCTTCGCAGAATTAGAATTTAAGATCCGCAACAAACTGCCCGTGTGCAAATTCCGCAGCTTAATCGTATAATCATTGCTGACGCTAGCCAGAATTTGACCGTCCGGCGCGATCGCCACAGAATTCACCCCAACATTCAAACCCGAAAGAGTCCGCAGCAACTTACCGCTTTCCACATCCCAAACCTTGCTCGTCGCATCCGAACTGCCGCTCGCCAATATCTTACCATCCGGGCTAAAAACCACCGCATTCACATTGTCTGAATGACCCCTCAAAGTCCGCAGCAACTCACCAGTCCGCAAATTCCACAGCTTAATCGTATTATCAGCCCCGCCGCAGCTAGCAATTACCTGCCCCTTCGGGTTGATCGCCACCGAATTCACCTCCATAGAATGTCCTGGGAAAGTACACAATAGATCGCCGTTGTACAAATTCCAAAACTTAATTGTTTCATCCGAACTGCCGCTGACCAACATTTTTCCGTCATAGCTAATCGCAACCGAATTTACGCGATCGGAATGTCCCGTCAAAGTACCAACTAATTCCCTTGTTTCTAAATTCCAAATCTTAATAGTTTTATCCCAACTGCCACTAGCCAGAATTTCGCCATCAGGACTAATCGCCAGAGAATTCACAAACGATGAATGTCCCGGCAGGGTGTAAGCGCACCGCCATTTCAGATTTTTTAATTTGTGAGCGAACTCCTTCGCCCGCTTTGATTTCGCCTCAGCTTCCTGTCTGCTTTTTAGTGCCTCCTCCTCCAAACGCTTGCGTTCCGCCCTAGCTTTCGCCTCTCGCAGTGCTAACCGCCGCATCTCTCCCTTATAGGTTATTCGCTGCTGCTCCTGAATTTCTTTAAGAGTTTCTATATACGGTAGAGCCCAATCTTGAGAAAACCATTCCTGAGCAAATTCCGCCTCTAAATTAAATAGCTGAGGTTCGTGAGTAAAATCTATTTTTAAATAATACAAATCCGCTAAAAAAGCAGCCAGCAACTTATGAATTGTCACAATTATTTGCCGAATAATCCGCAGTCTCACCTTTTCATCTTTCCCCTCGGCTTCCAACTGGTGATAAACTTCTTCCCAATTCCAAGGCTGCATCGCCACTAGGGAAACATTCTGATTGATTATCCCCCAAAAACCGACATGAAAATTAACTTCATAATCGCTGATGTCGCTGTACAATATAGCGGTTGGCACGGGAGACAAAACAGTCTGCAACCGCTCCACATCAATATCAGAAATAGGGTTTTTGAAATAATCTCCGTAAAACTGAACCGGGCAGGATTCTCCGTGCTGGGGGTAGTACTGGTTCAAAAAAGTTCTCAACTTAGCCGGCAGCTCAATATTCAGATTGTGGCGAAACGAATCCGGGCAATCTTGGCTAATTTTGGCCGGAGCAACTAACAACAGCAATCGGTGCTGCTGCTGCTGCAAAATCTGTTCAGTTTCCTGCCTGCTCAAATTGGAAAACCAGTTGTCCCTGTCCCAAATAATTTGAATTTCGTTCAGCTTAACTCGAATTGCTTCTGATTGAATCTCCCGCATTAACTCGCGGCCGAGCCGGCTAATAGCCCGCTGATCTCTCAATTCTTCCGCCCTAATTCGATTGGCGCGTTCTTCCTTTACATTTTCTTCTTCTATGCTGGCGATCGCAATTAACTCTTGTTCTCGGGCCTGCTGCCGTTGCAAATACTTCACTTGTGCTTTAATCCAGCGGGGGTCTTTTTTGATTTGCTGGTTCAAAGCAGAAGAACCAGACGGCTCAATTTCTGCATAGCGTTCGTTGACAGCGCTTGCTCCCAATCTTTCTCCCAATTCGCAGGCTACAGGTTTCAACAGTTCAATTAGGGTGTCTGAGACGGGGCGGGGTAATGACATACCAGTTAAAACTTTTTCTTACTTTGCGGGCGATCGCGCCACTTAGGCGTATCCCGCTGGGCGGAGACTCTTAGCATGGCCTTACATTTGAGCGATCTATTTTAGATTTTAGATTTTAGATTTTAGATTTACTCCACAGATGAATCTGGGAGCTAGAACTTGAGTCTGCTCGCGACGATTGTCGGGGCACGGTATCCGTTTTTGAGCGGAGCCAGCGTATCCGTAAGGCGTATCGTACAGTCGCGCAAGCTTAGCACCTTAACTCAATCATAGTGTTTCTACGGTTTACATTTTACGGCGAATCTGAGTGGAAAGCACCGAGGCAAAAGACTTGAGGATATTCGATCGACTCTGAGTGCCAGAATTCGTTTTTTTTGTTGCCATTGTTACCCGCCCTTGTCTATAATCGTACTTCAACACCATAATTACGGTATTCCGACCTAATAACCGTACTTTAGTAGAGGAACAAATATAGTCAGCAACTCAGGGAATCAACGCCACTGAGCTTGTAAGAGCAATCGAGCAAGCTGTGTTGACCAGCCAAGCGTCTTAACTGACTACGTTATTTGAGTCACGACACCAAGCGAATGCGTAGCTAGTTCCTTGCTCTGTCATCTGCAATTAAACAGTTTGAAAGTCACGCTCAACAGTGTTGCAGGTCTCTCAAGCTCTCATAACATTGGGCGTTGCCTAACATTACCCGTAAGGGCTTGGAGACAACCATATCTCCGCAGAGGGGCAACCATACCCCTCTACCCCGCAAGGGGATTCACGGCGGTTGAAACCGCTTTCTTCGTTTCCCTCTCAGGACTAAAGTCTCTGAGTTTCCCACTTACCGAGTGTTTTTATGAGCCCGTGGCAACACCTAACTCAACAATTTCACCAACCACAACAGCTACCAATTGGCAAAAATCGATCGCTCACTGCGCTTAAAAGATTTGTGTCGCTATTTGTAGTAGGAATAACTTTAAGTTTGGCAATTGTATCCTGCCAGCAGGGAACCCCAAACAACTCCGCCACCACTCCAGGCGGTGCTAACCCAGCAGCCAACAAAGGCAAAGTAGAATTAACCCTCGTTTCCTTCGCCGTCACCAAAGCCGCCCACGCAGCGATAATTCCCAAATTTGTCGAACAATGGCAAAAAGAAAAAGGACAAACCGTCACCTTCAGCGAAAGTTATGGCGGTTCCGGTTCCCAAACCAGAGCAGTAATTGACGGATTAGAAGCAGACATCGTACACCTAGCCCTCGCCCTCGACACCGCCAAAATCGAGAAAGCCGGACTCATCCAACCGGGCTGGGAAAAAGAAGTCCCCAAGGGCGGAATCGTCACCAAATCCGTAGCAGCAATAGTCACCCGCGAAGGCAATCCCAAAGGCATTAAAACCTGGGAAGATTTAAGCAAAGACGGAGTGAAATTAATTACAGCAGATCCCAAAACCTCAGGAGTTGCTCGCTGGAATTTCCTAGCACTTTGGGGTTCGATTATCAAAACCGGAGGAGACGACACCAAAGCATTAGACTTTACCACCAAAGTTTACAAAAACGTTCCGATTCTGACTAAAGATGCCCGTGAAGCTATGGATGTATTTTTTAAACAAGGCCAAGGCGACGCCTTAATCAACTACGAAAACGAAGTTATTTTAGTAGCTCAGAAAGGCGAAAAACCGAGTTATAGTATTCCAGATGTGAATGTGTCGATCGACAATCCCATTGCGATCGTCGATAAAAATGTGGACAAACACGGCACTCGCGAAGTCGCCGAAGCCTTTGTCAAGTATCTGTACACTCCAGAAGCCCAGCGAGAATTTGCCAAAGCAGGATTTCGCCCAGTAGATGAGACAGTAGCCAAAGAAGCAGAATTTGCCCAAAAATATCCCGCCGTCAAAACCCTATTTACAGCTAAAGATTTGGGAGGTTGGGGAGAAATTCAGACGAAATTCTTTGATGACGGAGCCACGTTTGACAAAATCCAAGGATCGATTAAACGCTAAGTCCCAAATTACCCGCTCGTAGTGAGGACTTCAGTCCTCTCCAAACGGTTCGTAGTGAGGACTTCAGTCCTCCCCAAAATATTAGCTTTTCAAGGACTTGCATTCCTTACTACAAACGAAGAAATACTCAAACCTAAATGGCAGTATCATCTCCAGCAACCAACCCTCAATCTGCGATCGCAAATATCAAAAGAGCGATCGGCAAAATTACCTTACCTTGGGGAATCACCATCGGCTACCTCAGCCTCATGCTACTTCTCCCAGTCACAGCCATGCTGCTAAAAGCGAGCACAGCAAACCCCGGCGAATTTTGGAAAATCGCCACAAGCCCGATCGCCCTTTCCGCCTACGATGTCACCTTCGTCACATCATTAATTGCCGCCTTAATCAATGGAGTTTTCGGCACATTAATAGCGTGGGTATTAGTCCGCTACGACTTTCCCTTAAAACGCATTGTCGATGCAGCAGTCGATTTACCCTTTGCGCTACCAACATCCGTTGCAGGTTTAACCCTCGCCACAGTTTACAGCGATAACGGCTGGATCGGTTCGCTGTTTGCACCATTGGGAATCAAAATATCATTCACTCGCTTGGGCGTAGGCGTAGCCATGATCTTTATTTCCCTACCCTTCATCGTGCGAACTGTACAGCCAGTTTTACACGAAATGGAAAAAGACATCGAAGAAGCAGCTTGGTGCTTGGGTGCTTCTCAATTTCAAACCTTTTGGCGAGTAGTTTTACCGCCGCTCTTTCCGTCAATTTTAACCGGAGTTGCTCTCGGATTTTCCCGAGCCGTTGGCGAGTACGGTTCGACGGTAATTGTAGCAGCTAACGTACCGTTTAAAGATTTAATTGCACCTGTTTTAATTTTCCAAAGATTGGAACAGTACGACTATGCAGGAGCCACAGTAATCGGCACTGTCATGTTAGGAATTTCCCTAGCAATGCTGTTCACAATTAATATTTTACAAGCTTGGAGGAGACGCTATGACGGCTGATCTCAATTTATCTAAAAATTACACAGTTCCGCCAGCGGGTTCGTCGCGGGGCAACGAAAAAGCCTGGGTAAAGCCAACGTTGATCGGAATTGCGATCGGCTATCTCGCCCTCGTCTTATTTATCCCAACCCTCAACGTTTTTTACCAAGCTTTCAAAAAGGGAATCGAGCCATTTTTCGCCAACTTAACCTCACCAGATTTTCTATCAGCAGCCCAACTTACCCTGCTGATAGCTCTGATAGTTGTACCTATAAACACAGTATTTGGTTTGTGTGCAGCTTGGGTAATCGGCCGCAACAAATTTCCCGGACGCACCCTATTAATCACCATTTTAGACGTGCCGTTTGCCATCTCTCCCGTAGTCGCAGGTTTAATGATTGTACTGCTTTACGGTCGGCTGGGATGGTTCGGCCCGTGGCTGGAAAGTGCCGGGATTAGGATTATCTTTGCTTTGCCAGGAATGGTGCTAGCTACTGCTTTTGTCACTCTACCTTTTGTTGCCCGCGAAGTGATTCCTGTTTTAGAAGAAGTGGGAACCGATCAAGAAGAAGCGGCGAAAACTTTGGGAGCAAATGATTGGCAAATCTTCTGGAATGTGACGCTGCCGAATATTCGCTGGGGCTTGCTTTACGGTGTGATTTTGACAAATGCTAGGGCAATGGGAGAATTTGGAGCTGTTTCTGTGGTATCGGGAAATATTGCTAAAAAAACTCAGACTTTGCCTTTGTTTGTCGAGGATGCTTACAAGCAGTACGCGACGCAAGCAGCTTTTTCCGCTGCGGTAGTTCTCGGTTTTTTAGCGGTTGTTACTCTGGTGCTTAAGGAGATTTTGGAACGAAAAACTACCATTAAGGAAGTTGACAGTTGACAGTTGACAGTTGACAGTTGACAGTTGACACCGCAGTCATTAGCCAGTAGGGTGCGTCGCCCTCGACAATCTACTTGGAAACTCGAAAATCTCGCAGCGACGCACCATAGCCGATACCTTTGGGTGCGTAGCCCCCGACAATCTGTACATCAGTTTGAAAATCACGCAGCAATGCACCGTACCAGATATTGGTGACATCTGTAAACAGAAACAAACATTGGAGGTTGAAATGTTAAACCACAACAATAACAATAGTGAAGCTGAATTTGAGCCGATCGACAATTTCCACCAAACTCAACAATCAGACCTACCGCACACTGAGTCAGGAGACAGCAGACCAACTCAAACCCGCATTCGGATTCGGATTCCCAAAGAATACCATCAGGAACCTGTCATCTCTAACCTGATTTCGGAACACGGTTTAAAGGTAAATTTTAATGCAGCTTTGTTGGGTGGAAAAAATTCCGATGACGGTTGGTTTGATTTGGAGCTTAACGGTACAAGCCAACAAATTGAAAGTGCTCTGATTTATCTCAACGATTTAGATGTGGAAATCTGGAGCAATTCCAATCATCCCGATGAGGAAACTTGGTAAACGTTTGTAGTGAGGACTTTAGTCCTCATAAAACTCGGACTTTGGGTTCTCACTACAAACCAATTTTATCGCCGTTGTCCGATCGCCCAAACTATCATTCCTTAGCCCAAAAATACCAAATAACATCAGTTTACAGCCGATCGCCGCGACTGATGACTTTTTACTGACAAATATCGATCGCCATTAGTTATTTTTTTGCTTGACATTTATGACAAAACGTTGTACCTGACAGAGTGTAATCGCATCAAAAACTAGGCGCCAGTCTTCTCAAATATTTTTGTAACATCCGGAACAATATCTACCTTGCAAACTTCTACACAATCAAACTAAACTTAGTATATCCTAGGAGAGCATAAAAAAAGGTTTTTGTCAATCTTCCATTGAGGTGAAAGTTAGGGCGATCGTCTTCCAGGGCTTTGTCAACGACTTGCATCCGCAGCGGAATAAGATCGCTGCTGCGTTTGGTTTGTGCTATGAATTTAATGTGTGTGTGTACCAGAGGAATTTAATCATGGAAGTCTATAAAGAACGGAAACACCAGATAGTTTTTGCGGATTCACAAGTTAAAGATTGCGAAAGTTTAACGAAAACCGCGAATTCCGATACAGAAGTTATTATTCTCAAGGCCGATCGCGACGGCATCGCGCAAATCGCCGAAACACTTAAACAGCGGCAAAACATTGCAGCAGTTCATATTCTGTCTCACGGCTCAGCAGCCAGCCTGCAACTGGGAAGCACAGAACTCAATCTCAGCAACATTGAAACCTACCGCAATTATTTAGAAAAATGGTTTGCTTTGCCAGCAGCCGAAGCAAACTCGAACTCTTCAACTACTGCTAAACCAGAAATTCTGCTTTACGGTTGCAACGTCGCCGCCACAGAAGCCGGTGTCGCCTTCGTCCAAAGGCTGAGCCAGCTCACGGGGGCAAATATTGCCGCATCCGATAACTTGACCGGCAGTGCCGCGCTGGGCGGAGACTGGGTGTTGGAAGTAACTACAGGGAAAATAGAAACACCTTTAGCATTTTCCCAAGAGGCGAGGGAAGCTTATAGTGGCGTGTTAGCAACCTTTACTGCTACCGACTTTACCAGCCTGAAGAACGCCATCCTCTTTGCTAATGTCCTGCCCGATGTTGATGATATCAACATCACGGCTCCTATCACTTTTCCAGTGGGACAAGTTCTGCCTATACTTGCAACCCCTGTAAATTTTCTTGGCAGCACTACGACTGCGATTACGATCGACGGCAACAACAACCCAATTTTCTTTGTTGACAACGCCGCAGTTAATTTCTCTAACCTGACGATCGCCAATGGTCTATCTCAGGGAACTGCGGGCACCCTTGGTGGTGGCGGCGGCGCGGGAGTCGGAGGTGCGCTTTTCATCAACAGCGGCACTGTAAACATTGATAATGTTACCTTCAGCAACAACCGAGCGATCGGCGGTGCTGGCGGCCCAGCCGGAAGTACCGGCAAAGGTGGCAACAGTGGCTTAGCGAAATTCTTCACTACTTCAGGCGGCACCGGTATCGGAGGTGGCCCAGGTACTCCCGTTAGCGGTGGTGCAACTCCCGGTAGTGCGGGCGTTGGTGCCATTGGCGGTGCTGGCGGCACAGGCGCTACCAGTACAACCGTCGGTGGTCAAGGCGGTCAAGGCGGAGATGGCGGCAGTGGAGCCGCTGGTGGTAATGGCGGTGCCGGCGGTCTTGGCAATGGTGCGACAGGCCCGGGCGGCCCCGGTGGTGCTGGTGGTATTGGCATTAACGGTGGTGGCGGCGGTGCTGGTGGTGCTGGCGGTGGTGCTGGCGCTGCTGCTGCCATTCGTGGCGCAGGCGGTAATGGCGGTGCTGGTGCTCTGGGCGGCGGCGGCGGGCCCGGTGGTCTTGCAGGCGCGATCGGCATCACAGCCCCTGCCGGTAATGGCGGTACTGGCGGTACTCTGGGGCCCAACACCGGTACTGTGGGTGGTGGCGGCAGTGGTGTTGCACCAGGCACTGGTGGCTTCGGTGGCAGTGGCCAAGCAATTTTGGCCGGTGCAACTGTGGGCGGTGCTGGCGGTGGCGGTGCTGGTCTGGGAGGGGCGATTTTTCTCAACAGCGGTACTTTGAAGGTCAGCAACAGCACTTTCAGCAGCAGCAGAGCAACAGGTGGTGCGAGTGGCGGTGGAACTGCTACTGCGGGTCAGGGAGTGGGCGGTGCAATTTTTATCAACCAGCTTGGTGCCACTGCAACCCTGACTAACACTACGATCGCGAGCAACCCCGCAGTTGTCATCCCCCCTCTACTGAATGCCGGTGTTGCCGGCGGAATTTTCAACAACGCCGGAACTCTCACTCTCAACAACACCCTGGTCGTTGGCAATACTTCAGCAACAGCAGGGGGTAGTGAAGTTATTGGAGCATCTACTAACACCACCAGCTTCATCGGCACCGGTGTTGCAGTACCTTGGCTCGACCCTGTATTGAAAAATAACGGCGGTTTTGCCCAGACTCACGCGCTGATCGCCACTCCTGCCGTACCCATTCCTGCAACCGTCCTGAATGCTGGTACTAATGCCCTTGCTGTCAACACGGCTGGTGGAGTCCTCACCGCAGACCAACGGGGTACTCAGTTCGGTCAGCCGTTTGCCCGCAGTGTAAACGGCCGTGCTGATGTTGGTGCTTATGAGTACGGCCCCACCATTACCGGTCAAAAATTTAATGACATCAATGGCAATGGTATTAAAGATGGTGCTGATGCCACCACGACAACTCCAGCACAAAGCTTTACGATTTTTGTAGATGAGAATGGTGACAAGGCCCCGAGTCCAGGGGAAGATAGCGTTATTGTCCCGATCGGCGGTACTTACACCATCGCCGATACGAAGACAAATAGCCCGATTTTAGAAGTGCCGGTAACTGGTTGGGAGCAGACTCTCCCTGCTACGACTGCTACTCCCTACAATACGGGGATTGCAAATCCACCCGCTCAAGACTTCGGTAACTTCAAGAAGATTATCATCAGCGGTCAGAAATTTGAGGACAAAAACGGCGACCGCATCCAACAGCCAACTGAAACAACTCCTCCTGCTGGAACCACTTGGGACATTCAGTTAGTTAGCTCTGCTGCTCCTAATACAGTTCTGCAAACCGTTAAGACTGATGCCACTGGCAAGTATACTTTCGCACCAGCAGGCCCCCTCTCAGGAGGCGCTCAATACATCGTCAAAGAAGTCGCCCAAACAGGTTATAGCCAGACCCTCATTCCTGCCAACATCGTCCCCAGCAGTGGCGTGGATGTCCCGAACGTTAACCTCGGTAACTTCAAAAACGTCACTATCACCGGTCAGAAGTTCAACGACCTCAACGGGAATGGCGTCAAAGAGGCGACGGAACCTGGATTAAAAGACTGGAAAATCTCACTCGAACCAGTGGTCTTTATCGGCACAGCAGTAACGCGATCGGTTACCACTGATGACTCTGGCAATTACACCTTTACTGACGTTGGCGGTGGTACATTCGACCTGCGGGAAGAGCAAAAGACTGGTTGGCAGCAAACTTTCCCTGTTCCCCCAGCGGCCACGAGGCTTACTACTGCAAGTGGCGTTAACATTGCTAACACCGCCGCCCTTCCCACCAACTTCGGGAACTTCCAGGTTGGCAAGATTAGCGGGATCAAATTTAACGATCGCAACAAAAATGGTGTCCAAGATGCCGGCGAACCAGCGCTAGCAGGCTGGAGAATCTACCTAGATGCCAACAACAACGGCACGCTAGAGCCAACCGAAACCGCTACTGTCACCGATATCACCGGTAAGTACCAGTTCAACGACTTGCCATTCGCCACCTACAACGTCCGGGAGTTAGTAGAACCGGGCTGGACGCAAATCGCCCCGGCAGCCAGCGGCACCGCGCCTACCCTTTCAGGTGCCTACAGGATCGCCCTCACCAGCGGTCAAGACTCGCAAAACAACAACTTCGGCAACTTCTTCGAGGCGAGCACGATCAGCGGTCAAAAATTCAATGACCTCAACAACAACGGCGTTAAGGATGCCGGGGAACTGGGCCTACAAAACTGGCAAATCTTCATAGACACCAGCAAGGATGGAGTCTTTCAGCAGGGCGAATTGACTACCATCACGGATAAGGATGGCAACTACACCATCAACGACGTACCCGTAGGCACTCACCAGGTAAGGGAAGTCCAGCAAACAGGCTGGACGCTGACAACCGCGATCCCTGCCGACGTTGTTATAGCTAAAGCCGGAGAAAAACCCACGGGCATTGACTTCGGCAACTTCCTGCCCCAACCGGGCCAGATCCGCGGTCTGAAGTTCCAAGACAACAACAGAAATGGCGTTCAGGATGCCGGAGAACCGGGTTTACCCAATGTCCAAATTCAGTTAACCAAAGTCGTAGCTCCCGCGCCAGGAGCTCCTGTTGCTGTTCCGGTTACTACTACCACAGATAACAGCGGCAACTACCTGTTCGCGAACCTAGCGCCGGCAACCTACCGCGTTCGGGAAATCGCGCCAGTTGGTTTCACTCAAAGCAGCCCCAACCCCGCCGACATCGTGCTGGCTTCGGGCGCTATTGTCAGCGGCATCAACTTCGGGAATTCGGTTATAACAACACCGACACCTTCACCAACGCCGACACCGACGCCAGAACCACCTGGCAGGACATCGCCGACACCGACGCCTGCGCCGACGCCAACACCGACGCCTGCGCCACCGACGCCGCCGACACCGCCAACACCACCGACACCACCGACACCAGAGACGCCGACGCCGACGCCGACGCCGACACCAGAACCGACGCCGACACCGACACCGACACCTTTAGTGACAGATTTGGTTTGTCCCGATTCCTTCCCCAGGGTTACCCCTCCGAATCTGTCCCCCAGTCCTTCGCGGAACGGTGTCATCAACGGCACTAACGGCGACGATACCCTCGTGGGCAGTGCCAATGCTGACTCTATCTTCGGGTTAGGTGGCGCCGATTTGATCTTCGGCCAAGAGGGCGGGGATTACATCAATGGTAATGTCGGCAACGATACTATCTTCGGTGGCAAAGATGGCAATACTATCTTTGGTGGTAAAGGCTTTGACCTGATTTTTGGCGATCGAGCTGATGATACTCTTTACGGCAATCGCGGCAACGACTCGGTAAGTGGCGACGATGGCGATGACGTATTGTACGGCGGCAAAGGCGACGACGTGCTATTGGGAGAAGGCGGCGACGACATACTATTGGGCGATCAAGGTAATGACACTCTCTGCGGTGGCGACGGTAACAATACCTTGCTGGGCGGCAGCGGCGACGATATACTCTTTGGTGGCACTGGCGATGACTTGCTCTTTGGCGGCCTTGGCAATGACACCTTGATCGCTAATGGCAACTCACAAGGCTTTGTATTGGCAGCGATTCAGGGCACTGACACGATTATCAACTTCAGACCAGAATCTGATTCGATCCAGTTGGTGGGAGGTTTGGACTTCAGTCAACTGTCGTTAACCGAAACTAACGGCTCAACTGCGATCGCGATCGCCAGCACCAACCAGACTTTGGCTATATTGGCGGGCGTTGTCCCCAACCGGTTAGCTGCAAGCAGTTTTAACGTGCTAGTGGTTTAATCTGTAGTCCTTAGTAGCCATTGGTTTCAACTTAACGTCAAACGTAGTGGCTGTCTTCTGTTTGGCGATCGGAGCCAGATCCCCCCTAGCCCCCCTTCTTAAGGGGGGGACAGGATTTTCCTCAAAGTCCCCCTTCTTAAGGGGGATTTAGGGGGATCGACGCTCAGGGTAAACGAGAGATACAAAGGTTTTCGGGGTTAAGTTGACACCAATCCACAGTAGGATGCACACTTCGCGCACCTACTCTTAGCTGGACAATCAGGATTAGGGGAACGAAATTCCGTTCCCCTTTTTTTGTTAAATTTGTTGGAGATATTTCAGCAAGTCGGCCATTTCTTGCGGGCTCGGCTGAAACTGTGGCATTGGTGGGGTTCGCCCGCTGGTGACTTGGCGGATCAGCTCGAATTCGGATTTGCGCTCTGAAACTCGGTGCAAGTTGGGCCCAACTTGAGTCTCTCCGACGGATATGTGACACCCCGCACAGTTCATTTGAAAGATGGCGGAACCCTGAAACTGGTCGCCAGTAAGGGAAAGTACGCTTTTGACGTAGGGATCGGCAACTTGAAACTGACGAATTGTCATAGTCGCCAACATGATGGCAAGCAACACGGCGATCGCAAATATGACCAGTCGCTCGATCGGGTTTTTAATTTCATTCGTGGCAATTTGGTGATTCAAAGGAGTGCAAATTTAAAATAGTATCTACAAGAAAATTTATTTCTCATCACATAGCTTAATCGTTTCCAGCGGGGATATCAAGATCTGATACCCCCAGAACTCCCAAGAATGGGAAAATTCATCTGTCTCAGTGCTGGTAATATTAAAATTAGATTGTTAAATCTTAACGTTAAGGAGCTCTCATGGTAGAACCGCTGCTTTCAGGTATTGTTCTGGGTTTAATCTTTGTTACTCTGGCGGGGCTGTTTTTTGCTGCTTACCAGCAATACAAGCGCGGCGATCAGTTGGGTATCAATAAGTAAAAGGGCCTATAGTGCCTCGGTGAAGCGGAGGAGAGAGGGGGGAGATGGGGAGATGGGGAGATGGGGAGATAGGGAGAGGGGGAGATTGGAAAAATCTTTCTTCTGTCAACTGTCAACTCTTCCTTCTGTCAACTGTCAACTCTTCCCTCTTCCCTCTTCCAACAGTCAACAGTCAACAGTCAACAGTCAACAGTCAACAGTATCGATCGAGAATAGCAGCAGTTTCCACGCCTGTCTTTTCCCAGCTAAACAGTTTTGCTCGGGCCAAACCTAGTTCCCGCAAGTGCGATCGAGCTTTAGTATCTGTTGCCAGCTCGTGCATAGCAGAGGCTATTTCCTGGATGCTGTACGGATTGACTAACGATACTGCGTCCCCCCCGACTTCCGGCATAGAAGATAGGTTAGAAGTGATGACAGGAGTGCCACAGGCCATTGCTTCGAGCACCGGGAGACCGAATCCTTCCCAAAGACTGGGGAATACCAGGGCGATCGCCCGGTTGATGACTTTCGGCAAATCAGCCGCGGGGAGGTAATTTAGGAATTTTACGCGATCGGACAATCCCAATTCTTGAACCTGGGCCTTCAGCAGCGGCGTATAGCGTTTATCTTCCGATCCCGTTATCCACAATTCGTACTCGGAATTATTGGGTAAAGTCGCAAAGGCTGCTACAACTCGCTGGACGTTTTTATGGGGATTGTGGCGGCCCATATACAGGAAATAATTGCTAGTTGGTAAGTCTAGAAACTTAAAAAAACTGGTATCGTAGCCGGGAAAAATTCGTGTAATTAAAGAACTTGGAATTTTACAAAAATTAGTAATATCATTGGCGGTTGACTCGGAATCGCAGATGATATGTTCAGCCTGCCGCAACACTTGGGGAATGTAGTAGCGGTGATAAACTGCCAAAGGATCGAAGCGGCGGGGAAATCGTAAAGCTATTAGGTCATGTACTGTAATTATATACCGACAACCGCGAAATAGAGGAGCTTCGGGAATTGGCGAAAATAACAGGTTAGATTTTAGCTTTTTGTATATTTTGGGGATTTGGGTTTGTGTCCACAGCAATCGGTTGATGTGTCCTTTGATTCCTTGTTGTGGTGTGAGGTTGGCTGGGATTTTGTAGCAGTTATTATTGGGAAATTTTTGGGCTGTTAGTAAGGTTGGATTGAGGGTTTTTAGGTGGGGAAATAGGTTTTTGGCGTAGATGGCTAATCCGGTTGGTTCGGAAATTAGGAAGGAGAGATTAATTAGTAGGTTGGATTGGGGGTTTGGCATAGCGTAATATGAGGATTGCGGTTTTTTGGTTGGGATTTTTTTATTTAACCGCAGAGGGCGCAGAGGGCGCAGAGAGATGAAAGAATAGTGGGCTGTTTTACAGATGTTGAGGATTGCGGTTTTTTGGTTGGGATTTTTTTTGATTAACCGCAGAGGGCGCAGAGGGCGCAGAGAGATGAAAGAATAGTGGGCTGTTTTACAGATGTTGAGGATTGCGGTTTTTTGGTTGGGATTTTTTTTGATTAACCGCAGAGCGCGCAGAGGGCGCGGAGAGTGGAAAGAAGAGTGGGAAGATTTACAGATATTGTTGTAAGATGTTGGCGGTTGCTGTTCCGGTTTTGTGCCAGCTAAATTCGGCCGATCGCGCTAAGCTAGATTTTTTTAAGCGCGATCGCACTTTTGAATCTGTGGCTACTGTTTGCATGGCTGCTGCTATTTCTCCAACGCTGTAGGGATTGACTAATAATGCCGCATCTCCGGCTACTTCTGGCATCGATGACAGGTTGGAAGTGATGACTGGTGTACCGCAGGCCATTGCTTCTAAAATCGGCAAGCCGAATCCTTCCCATAGTGTGGGAAACACCAGGGCGATCGCCTGATTCATCAGTACGGGCAATTGCGAGTAGGGAACGTAACCGAGAAACTTTACCAAAGATTGTAAACCCAATTGTTCTACTTGTGCGATCGACTGTGGCGTGTAGGCGTTGGGAGGCCCGGCTAGCCAAAGTTCGTAGTTTGTGCGATCGGCTAAACTCGCAAATGCAGCAATTAATCTTTCCAAGTTTTTGTAACTATCGTGTCTGCCGGTATAAAGAAAATAATTTTTTGCTGGCAAGTCGAGACAGCGAAAATTAATATTATCACAAGCTAGGGGAATTGCGGTCATTTTCTGAGGCGAAATCTGGTAAAAGTTAGCAACATCTATCGCCGTTGCTTGGGAATCGCAAATAATATGTTCGGCTTGTCGCAAAACCTGGGGGATGTAGTAGCGGAAATAAGCTGTCAGCCGAGAGAACTTTTGGGGGAATCGCAAAGGAATTAAATCGTGAACCGTAACTATGTAACGGCATTTGGAATATAAAGGTGCTTCTGGAATCGGCGAAAATATTAGGTTTGACTGCAATTTGTCGTAAATTTTAGGCAATTCAAATTGAGTCCACAGCAGTCTGTTAATTTGTCCTTTCGGGCCTCGATTCGGTGTGATGTTATCTGGAATTTGATAGCAACTATAATTCTCAATTTTCTGGGAAGCGAGTAATGTTGGTTCTAGGTGTTGCAGTTGGGGGAAAAGATTGGCTGCATAAGTACCGATTCCCGTGGGTTCGGGAGTAAGAAAGGATAAATTGATTAACAGTTGATTGGACACGTTTTGAGTAAAAATAAACTTGTGATTAGTCGATATTTGATATCAAACTAAGTCGATTTTCGGCGATATTTGTGAGGAATGGCACTACCCGCTGGTGTTAATTTAAGATCTAAAACTTTTGAATTTATCGTTCGCATCCAAGGCTCGATCCCCCTAAATCCCCCTTAAGAAGGGGGACTTTGAGAATACTTTTGTCCCTCTTTAAGAAGCAGGACTTTGAGAATACTCTTGTCCCCCCCTTTTTAAGGGGGGCTAGGGGGGATCTAGGCTTAAATTAACACTAACAGACACTGCCACTTCCTTACCCACATCAATATATGTATGCTTAAGGTCGATCGAGCATTTGAGCAATCTCGCCTGGATTTGGCAGCCGAATTGTAGCATACTCCTGGTGAATAATCTCAAAAAAACTCTTGACTTTGTGTTCAAAAGGTGGGAGTCTAAAGTTCTGACTGCGTTGCTGTGCGCCAGCTTGAAGTTCTGCCAGCAAATCGGGATTGACAATTAGTTGATGTGAATAGTGGCAAAGTTCCTCAACCGTATTGAACAAAAAGCCCGATCGCCCGTGTTCGACAATTTCCGGTTGTCCACCGCCACAAAACGCGATCGGGGCACAACTATTTTGCATTGCTTCAACAGTCGCCATCCCAAAATGTTCAAACCTTTGAGGATTGACTTCACCCAAACCGCAGCCATGCCAAAATATACTCGATTTAGCATAAAGCAATTTTATCTCATCTAAGGAACCATTAACTTTAAGTTCGATCGCCCTTGAATCCTGCTTCAGCAAATTATGAACCGCCTTTAAATAAGGATTTTTCGGAACACTGCTTCCAGCTAAAATTAGCCGCCATCCTTGAAGTTCATCGGGATAATCTGCTAGCAAATTGCGGAAAGCTTGGATGAGTTCAATTTGCTTTTTTGTTCCTCCAGCTTCAAACTGTCCCACAGCTAAAATTATCTTTTCCTTCGACACTTTAGCTGTAGCCATTTCCACGGGCGGATATAGCATAAAAGTTGGTTGCAAATTCCAACGTTTCTCTAACCACTTGACAGTAAATTGACTGTTGGCAATAATAAAAGTGTAATCATCCACAGCAAAATGACGGTTGCGAAAAGTATTCGGAAAGTGGCAGAAAAATACTGATATCGGCGACAGCGGTTTGACTTTTTCGAGTTGGTTGGCGTTGACGAAAAGATCGTAATTTTTGCTTTCTCTGGCAATTTCATCAAAGGGATTTTCCATATCCTCAGCGATGATACTGGAATCGATACACTGCATTCCGCGCTTCTCGTAAAATTGCAACGGAATAATCTTGATTTTGCATCCTGAAAGGTTGAGTCCGTACCACGACTCTAAGTCAGAAACAGCAACGGGTTTGTTGGCGATAAAAGTAATATCAAATTCATTTTGCAGTAGCGAGGCGATGGTAGCGACGTATTTTTGTCCGCCGCCGATAAAATGCAGTCCGTGATCGTAAATTGCGATCGACATTTTGCGATCGCCCCTAACCACCTCCAATCGAGGTAAAATGCGATCGATCTTCATTCTACTGTAAATCACCGCCAACTTTTCAGTCAACTGCGGCAGTACAGTGGCGACGATTTCCGGCTTCTGATAATCTAGCAGTTTTTTAATCGCGAAAAACAAACTCTCGAACAGCAAATCGTACTGTTTGTTACTAAAAAAATCCGAAGTATGAATCGATTTCACTAATTGCAGAGGTTCGTGTTTCGCCAAATACAAAAACCGATTGCGGTTGCAGAAATACTCGGTGAGTTTGCTACCTTTACTCGAACCTCGATACTCGTGATGGGCGATAGCTGCGGGAGTATAAAGCATTTTCCAACCGCGTTTTTGGCAGCGTTTGGAAAACTCTACATCTTCAAAATACATCACAAAATCTTCATCTATAGGCCCGACATCTTCCAGACATTCTCTGCGGAAAAGCACCGCCGCCCAACAAAGCCCTTCTACTTCCCTTTCTGTATTATATTGTCCCGAATCTTTTTCGCCAAAACCGACATCTTGCCAATAAAAATTAGGTAATTGCTGAATGCCCGCGCTGTTAATTCGCCCGTCTTTAAACAGCAATTTGCCGCTAGCAGCACCGATTTTTTTTTCAGTCTCTAGGCGTTTAACTAATATTTCTAGCCAGTGACACTCAAGCGTTGCATCGTTATTGAGAAAGCCGATGTATTGCCCTTTTGCTTCGCTGATGCCGAGGTTGAGGGCTTTGGCAAAGTTGTTGGCGGTATTCACAAAAATGCGAACTTTTGGAAACAGTTCGCGCAGGGAACTAACGGAATCGTCTTGAGAGCAATTATCAATTACAATTAAATCGAGTTGTGATTCTGGATACGCAAGTTTTTGTAGGGATTTCAAGCAGTCTTTGGTGTGGCGCAGACCATTATAGTTAACTATAATAAATGAGCATATAGGAAGTGTAGTCATCTTTGATGCTTTATGGTTGTCGATCGCCCAATTGAGCGGTAATCTCCTGTAAAATAGCAGTATGTTGCTGCTGTACTGCTTTGATTTGCTCTACTTCAGACTGAAAATTTGCGATCGCCCTTTGTTGACTCTCAAGCTGTGCTGTAAGTTCGGGAAATCCGCTGCTGAATTCCGATGTAAGTTTTTTCTCTAGAGTTTGTTGATTTTCTTGCAATTTTTGCAACTGTGTGCTCAATGTTTGCACAACGCGGGTATTCGCGAAATTGTAAATTACTTGCCTGTCTAATACGGGCTTGAGCAATTTTCGGACGATTTTTCTGACGGCGATGACTGCGGAACCGAGCCGCCTTTGGTAAGATGTAATTGGAATGTTATAAATGTCAAAGCCCGCTTTGAGAAGGGCAATGTCTTCGTCATCTTCATTTTGGGCGATCGCACTTTTTGCTCTTTCCGGCAGCGGCAACTCAGCAATACCAATTCGCGGCTCCAAAGTTTGGCGCAATTTATCTATAATTTGTTGAGTCGGTATTTCTTCGTACTGCAATCTGTCGCCTCCTTTTAATTTATGGTGCGCCTCGGCACACCATCTCGTAGGGTTAGCAACCCGCACCACTGGGTAAATTGCCCCTACGAGAATAGTGCAAATCCCAAGTTAGACTAACTCGATTTGACTGTCATCACCAATCATAAACCGCAACGCTTTAGGGCGCGGCGGCGCATTTGTGAGTTGAGCTCGCTGCCCGATCACGCTGTCAACAATTCGCTGGTGAATGCCAACAATTTTCGCCCCTTGCAATATTACACTGTGTTCGATATCAGCATCAACCATCGTCACGCGATCGGCAATACTGCTGTAAGGCCCAATAAAGCAATTTTCAATGCGGCAATTTTCCCCAATTACCACAGGCCCGCGAACTGTAGAATTAATAATTTCACTGCCTTCGCCTATTTGCACTCGCCCAATAATTTGACTTTTGGCATCTACTTTTAATTCAGTTGAAGCTACGATACAGCTATCTAAAATGATTTGGTTTGCACTCAGCAAATCATCTTTTTTCCCGGTATCCAACCACCAACCATCTAAATTGCAGGCTTCTACGTGTTTTTCTTGATTGATTAGCTGTTGGATAGCATCAGTAATTTCGAGTTCCCCGCGGGCAGATGGTTGAATTTGATCGATCGCCTCGTGAATAGTAGGAGCAAAAAAGTAAATCCCCACCAGTGCTAAATTAGACGGCGGAACTATGGGTTTTTCTACTAACTGTAAAACTCGCCCGTTCTCATCAACCTTTGCTACACCGAAAGCACTCGGATTGGGAACTGGGCGCAGCAAAATTAGAGCGTCTAGTTTTTGCTTATTAAAATTCTCTAAAAACGGATCTAGCTGACTCTGAATTAAGTTATCTCCTAAATACATAATAAATGGAGAATCACCCAAAAATGGTCTAGCAATTTTTACTGCATGAGCGAGTCCCGCCGGCTCTGATTGTAAGATATAAGTGATTTTTGCACCGAAGCGAGAGCCATCTCCTGTTTTCGCCTTCACCTCTTCACCTGTTTCAGGACTAATAATAATCCCGATATCCGTAATCCCAGCCGCCACAATGCCTTCAATTCCGTACCACAGTATCGGCTTATTTGCCACAGGAACCAACTGCTTAGCACCCGTATAGGTTAGGGGACGCAAGCGTGTTCCTTTGCCGCCAGAGAGGATGAGTGCTTTCATTGGGTGAAATCTAAGTTATCCTTTAGGGTTTGCGGTGCTGGCTTGACTTGCCTGCACTTATTCGCTCTCGTTAATTTTAAAGCACAGCTACCCCGCTGGCAATAGCCGATCAAAAAGAAGGAAGAGTTGACAGTTGACAGTTGACAGCACACCAGTTGACAGTTGACAGTTGACAGTTGACAGTTGACAGAAGTAATCAAAGCAGGGGTTTCAGCAATTAAGAACGTTTTTAATATCAATACTTCGGACAGTTTTAGATATAATTGAGTATCTCAAACCTTTGATGGCTATAGGGATGAGTATTTTTTCAATCTTTAAGTAAGCGTCCTGAGTTTTAAAAAAACCATTAAAAATGCCAGGGCTTACGCTGTAACGCTTACAGAGTCGTCAAAAAACTGTCCGAAGTATTGTAATATAGCGGTTCTCAAAAAGTGAGGTATGCCCTATGCCCTATGCCCTATGCCCTATGCCCTATGCCCTATGTCCTATGCCCTATGCCCTATGCCCTATGCCCTATGCCCTATGCCCATGATTACCTGATATGAGATGTCGAAACGCTATATCTTGTCGGTTCCAATCCAACAAATGATTTCTAGCGATCGAGCATTCAGTCATCTAAAATCTAAAATGGTTTAATAGTGGCCGTATCGGGCGATAACTTGACTACCACTATTCTTGTTATTTGTCAACCACGCCCACATCTGATCGCCCACAGAAAAATGCCACCACTCGTTAGGATGTTGCTGAAAACCAGCAACTATCATCGCATCTTTCAATATTTGCCTGTGCAGGTGGTATTGCTGTTCTTGCGCGTCTTTGCTATTACCAAAATAATCGGGATAAGAACGTTCCGATATTTCATCAATCGGAGAACCCATATCAATTTGTCGATTATTTTGATCGACTAAAGTTATATCTAAAGCTGCGCCTGTACTGTGAGGGGGAGGCGTAGCGCGATCGAGGCTCGGCACAGCCCAAAATTGATATACGTGTTCTATAATAACTTGGCGTTGGTCTTCGGAAACTGGAAATTCGCAGCCTTGAGCTACGGCAATTTGATTGAAAGTATAATCTACCATAAATTGCTGAACTTCCACGGGTCGATAGGCATCAAATATTAGAATTTTCAAATTTTGATGATTTTGCTGTAGATGCGTTTTAGCTGCTACCAGATTATCTACAACTCCTTGCCGCAAATAGTAAGGTGAATCTGCTTTACTGTTGTGATAGGGAGCACCCAACTTTTGATAAGGGTGCGGAATTTCAAAGGCAAAATGTTCTGGTGGAATTGGGACTAAAGGCTCGCCGCATTCGTCAATTTCTATTTGCTGATATGGTTTCATATCAAGGTTTTACCTACTTGATGATTACTGTACAAAGGTTTGTAGTGAGGACTTCAGTCCTAAAATATTTATGAGGACTAAAGTCCTCACTACAAACACTATAGCAGCATAAATATCTTCATCTTCTAAATCGTCACAATCATCTATAATTTCTTTAGCATTCATACCTGAACAGAGTAATTCAAGAATCAACTCTACTGGATATCTGAGACCGCGAATACAGGGTTTTCCGTGACAGATATTTGGATCGAGTGTGATGCGTTGCAAAAGTTGGTTGTCCATGTTTGAGGAGCCACTGTTAAATATATTCTAAGATAAAGATCGTAACTCTAGCTCGGTTTGTAGTAAAGACTTTAGTCCTCAAAA
Organism: Microcoleus sp. CAWBG27; assembly: GCF_020883145.1. Classification (NCBI taxonomy): domain Bacteria; kingdom Bacillati; phylum Cyanobacteriota; class Cyanophyceae; order Oscillatoriales; family Microcoleaceae; genus Microcoleus; species Microcoleus sp. CAWBG27. Next base: position 92,701 of record NZ_JAHREU010000015.1, on the reverse strand, counting down.
AAATCAGCGGACTAAAGTCCTCACTACAAACATTTTAAAAAATCCTAACTTTGGCGGTAAGCAACTACCGCATAAAAAGGATCGCCGCCTCCCATCCCCAGCATTTGCATAAAACTCGGCAAGCTAGACTGTTTAGCAATTACTTCCGGCTTGCTAAATCCGGGTATGTTCGCTCCTTGGACAGAATCAAAGTAACCCTGAACTAATTTTACCCGATCGCCCTCCGAACCTTCCCGCCAAGCGGCAATTGCTTTTTGATAAAACATCCGGTTGGAAAAACTGATAATTGCTACGCCCCCCGGCTTCAAAATCCGGTGAATTTCGGTGAAAATCGCATCCGCGTATTGCAAATATTGTACCGAAACGCAGTTGACAACCGCGTCAAACTCTGCATCCGGGAGCGGCAATTTAGGATTTGCGTTCAAATTCTGCACGAAATAATGATTCAGTCGGGGATTTTTTGCCAACTCCTCTTCATTCATGCCGTGCCCTTCGACATGAGCAAATTCCATTTCCTCGGGCAAGTGAGACACCCAACTGCTCATCATATCGAAAATCCGAGTATTCGGTTTCAGCCGTTCCCGATACAAATCGGTTAGTTGCTGAATGAATCCCTCGTCTACGTGCGTCACAAACCGGGGATAGGAATAGAACAGATTGTCGTCTGTATCGTCTAACTTGGTGCGCTGATTTTCTTGGAGTGGCATAACGTGCGATGTGCGATCGTAACTTTACTCTTCTTATTTTACTAATAATTAAGAAATGTAAACAGATTCCCCAGGATAAACTTTCCAGCACTCGCCTGCTCCTGTTTTAAATCATTATCTTCAGAGTTTACTCAGTATTTTTATTATGCAAGACTCTGCTTCATTCAGCTTGTCACCACACATTCCGGCTCGTTTATACGTTGATTCAAGACCAAGAATAGCTGAATGAGCGGCTTCAAAATAAGGCAGTATCTGGCTCTTTATAGACGGATCGATCGACTCATCTTTTTTTAAATTATCGCACAGGCGAGACACGGCCCATTTGGCATCACTCATCATTGTTGTTTCGTAGGCTTCTTCCACCTCGGATTGGGCGTTCTTTAATTGCTGAATGATTTGATGCAATTTTTTTCTTTGCTCTTCGCACATCACATTCATCACTCCTTGAGAGACTAAATTATATAGGAATAGAACAAATTATTATCGTCGGTATTATTTAACTCGGTGTACTGATTTCCTGGGAATACAATAAAGTGCGATCGCAACTTTGAGCTTCCTATTTTAGGAATAATTAAGAAATCCAAACAAGTTTGACGAAAATTTAGCTGGTTTTTGCGATCGAGCGTGGGCGATCGCCCTCATTATACTGACTTACTTGCTGCCGACTCCATCTCAAATCTCAAATCCGATGACCAAAAACCTGCTTGCACCCCTTGACAGATCCATAAAAACCTCTTACACTAATAATACGAACGCTAAGTAATAAACCTATGGTTACTACATCCACAGTCGATCGCCCAAATTTAGCTCAGTGGCACGACGTGCTCGCCCCCCACAGCCTCGGCTACCGCATCAAACTGCTGGCACAGCTAGGTAGTCGCAGACTGCAAGAAGGACTTGAACCCTTTGGACTCACAGCTTTTCACTGGCTGGTACTGTGCTGTTTGTGGCAAGAAGATGGTTTAGCAACTTCCAGCATTGGCGACAAACTGCAACAAGTAGGCGGGACGCTGACTGGCGTGATCGATCGCATGGAAGAAAGAGGTTTAGTCCGCCGGGAAAGAGACACGCGCGATCGCCGCATTTGGCGCATTTGGCTGACAGACTCGGGTACGCAACTGCAAGAGGTATTGCCCCCGCTGGTAGCAGATATCAGAGAGAAGTCAATGACTGGAATTTCAAAGGCCGATCGAGAACTCTTCTCCCAATTGATCGATCGGGCGATCGTCAATCTTTCCTAAACCGCCAACAAATAGCTCTTTCGACTGAAGCGCAGCAGCATCTACCTCAACTACATTAAGAACAACTCAAAAATACTACGCACTCTTAAAAAAAGCAGTCTTAATAACTTAAAACTACGTACCCTAAACAAACGACATCTTACTAAAGTATCAGGAGTCAAATACCATGAAAGGCACAAACGAAATCAACCCAGCAGAATTCAACGGTAACGGCAAAGGCAAAGCAGTAGCCCTCTTAGAAAAGCCGATCGACGACACCATAGCAAAAAGCCTACCAGTAATCCCCGCCCCAGAGACAGAAATCAGTGCCCCCGCCGATGTCAAAACAGGCACAGAAACAGAACTGCAAGCACCCCTACCGCCTGCAACCCCGAAGAAAAAGTCCAAGAAACCGCTGATTTTTGCAGCGCTGGGCATCGGGGCGATCGCAGCAGGCAGCTTTGGCTACAATTATTGGCAATACGCCTCCATCCACCAAGAAACCGAAAACGCCACAGTAGCCGGACACATCCACCAAGTCAGCAGCCGCATCAACGGTACTGTCGGCGAAGTCTTAGTAGAAGACAACCAACAAGTAAAACCCGGCCAACTGCTGATTAAACTTGACCCCCGCGACTACCAAGTTAAACTGCAACAATCCCAAGCAGCCCTAGAAAACGCCCGCCGCCAAGCCGAAGCAGCCCAAGCGAATATTTCCCTAGCCTCTCAAACCAGCCAAGGTAAAACAGCCCAAGCCCAAGGAGATATCGGCACCGCCAACGCTGGCATTTCCACCGCCCAAGCAGCAATTAGGGAAGCCCAACAAGGCGTACCCGCAGCCGAAGCCGCAGTCGCCCAAGCGGAAGCTGGCGTCCCCGCAGCACAAGCGAAAGTCGCCCAAGCTGAAGCCGGAATTCCCCAAGCTCAAGCTAAAGTGACGGAAGCTGAAGCCGGAATTGCCGCAGCGCAAGCTCAGTTAGTGCAAGCGCAAGCTAATCTTGTGAAAACGCAAGCAGATTATAGACGGTACGAAAGTTTGCAGCAAGAAGGTGCGATCGCCGGCCAGCAACTAGACGCAGCGAGAGCCGCCTACGAAGTAGCCCAAGGCCAAACCACCGCAGCCCAACAAGGAATTGCCCAAGCTAGAGCGCGGTTAGCCCAAGCCAAGGAAGGCGTAACCGCAGCCCAAGCAGCAGTAGCGCAAGCTCAAGAAGGAGTAAAGCAAGCTGAAGCTCAAGTCGCGCAAGCCAAAGTCGGCGTCGCCAGCGCCCAAGCTAAAGTCGCTGTAGCCCAAGAAGGTATCAGCACCGCTGAAGCCAAACTGGCTGCATCGAAGGGCGGATTGCAACAGGCTCAAGCTACGGGCGAGCAAACTAAGGTCAGTCGATCGCAGTATGATGCTGCTAAGGCTGCGATCGCCCAATCGGAAGCTGCGGTGAAAGACGCTCAACTGCAACTTTCCTACACGAATATCACCGCACCCGCCGCCGGACAAATCGGGCGCAAATCGGTTGAAGTGGGGCAGCGGGTGCAGTCGGGAACTCCGTTAATGGCGATCGTCAGCAACGATTTATGGGTAATTGCTAACTTCAAAGAAACGCAACTGGCAAACATGAAACCAGGCCAAAAAGTAGAAATCAAATTAGATGCTTTTGGTAGCCGCAAATTTGAAGGGCGTCTCGATAGTTTCTCCCCTGCTTCTGGCGCTCAATTCTCCCTATTGCCTCCAGACAATGCGACGGGAAACTTCACCAAAGTAGTGCAGCGGATTCCGGTGAAAGTTGTCTTTGATGCCGACAGCATTAAAGGCTATGAATCGCGAATTGCACCGGGGATGTCTGCTACTGTCAACGTTGAATTGAAATAAAGTCAGGATTTACGCAGAAAATCATGTAGGTGTATACTGCCCTCACTGTCAAGATTTTCTGCGTCTAGAAGTCCCTCTCTCCGATTAAAACCTCATAGTTTGTGGGTGTGTATTGCTAGCCAGCGATTGGTGTGATTGCTTACGGCCCACTTCGCGACGACTCACTTTACCTCATCGTACTGGTACCCAATCAGTAATCTGTCGGCTGGCTACACGCGCTTTTTCAGAAAGTTGGGAGACGAAGGGCGATCGCGCTTTGACTCTCAGACCTGACTCTATTTCTCAATTGTCAGCAATAGCTATAGTATAATAGAAAATATTATCGTATAAAAGCCATGTCTCAAGCAACATTAACTGATGTTTCCTTAGATTCAATATTAGAGCGTTTGACGCAACTTACTAAACTGGAAACTGACTGGGATTCTTATGGTGCATTGCCAGTTTCGCCCGTTGCTTTTGTCAAAGCCTGTCAACTTCTCATAGATGTTAAATATTCTCTTTCAGCTTTAGTTGCTGAGCAACTTTTACCATCAGATGTCGCACCAATTGCTGATGGTAGCCTACAAATGGAATGGCGGGGGCCGCACGGGCAACTAGAAGTGGAAATAAAGCCTGACGTGGATTTCAGCTATTTGCTAATTAAGGGTGAAGGAAGCGATAGAAAGTTTGAGGAGAAAAACCAGGTATCATTGTCTGAGGTCTTGAATGTTGTATCTCAGGTTTTGATTCCATAAGTCAGGGTAGGGTAATGCTAGAAGAAATTGCAGATAACGATATCCTTTATCGTCGGATTCCTAACGTACATATTTATGAGGATGGTACTGTAAAATCAGTTGCTTTTCAGGTTAGAGGAAAACCTGATAATAGTATCTCAGTTGAGTTAGCTCGGTTAACAACTCAGCAGGAGAGTTTAGCTTTTGCGAAAAATCCTGATACTACTAAGGTGGGTGTTTTGGTAGCAGGATATGCCCGTTCTTTAGGTTTTATTATCCGGCACGATCCCTTGCCAGATAATCGCGCCCATTGTCTAATGGAGGGGGAAAATAATAAAGTTAAGTGTAAACTATTGGCTGAGGCTACAACTATTTTAACTTTGCCTGATTAAAGGCGATCGCACTTTTTGACAAATTGGGATGTAAGGGCGATCTATCTTTTTCTAAACTCGCGATACTAAGGCTTACTTATCTTCTTCCAGTAAACTTTCAAGCATTGGAGTTAGGATTTTCACGACTGGATTATTTGTAAGTTCCATTAGCGCTGCTACTCCACCAGCTTTCAAAGCTTTAAGTACCTTTCCCTTGACATCAGGTTTTTTTTCAATTTCTTCCATAGCTTTTGTAGCAAATGCTGATTTCTCGACAGCCGTTTTTGTTGGGTATGTCTCAGACAACTGATCTAAAAGCTCCTGAATTTCTTTTGCGGCTTCGGCAAGAGTTTGCTTTTGTTCAGGTGAGTAATTGTTAATAGTCCCACCTATTTGCTCAGCCTCTACTTTCTCACTGTAGCCAACACCTATTGATGCCTGACTTTGGTCGAGATTTATTTTACGTTCTGACATAATATCTCCGTATTAAGAATTAACTATTGTTGTCTGTTATCTATTTTGCCACCTATTTGTCCAGATTGCAGTTGCTCAGCATAGCCAACACCTATTGTAGCCTGACTTTGGTTAATATTAATTACCTTGATATCTTCTATGTCACTCTCCATAAATTCGCATAATTGTGAAATCACATCTCTGACGCCTGATTTATCGGCAGTGACAAATATTACATTGTCTCCTGAATTTACATATAATTCAAGTCCTATTCGTTTTGGTTGCAAAAGGTCGTCAATAATTCCAGCACATGCTAATAAAAGGGTTAGTATTCCAAATCCTTGTACCTGTGGGTCGCTCTGATACAATAAAATAGCGCCTAAGAAAAGTAATATCAAGATAACTAGAGGATGTACTTTATAAGGCGTTTTTACATTTGCAACTCCAAATCCAGTAACGTTACGAAATTGATAAACACAAGAACCAAATTTAACTACTTTTTTAGTAACTACTATAGCTTCTGGTCTATCTATTACAATAACTTTGTCATCTTGGCGCTGTAGGCTTTTTCCCGTGTTTATACTCATACTTGTTCTCCTTACTATAGTATTTAATGGTGTTATATCTTGCAATTTCAATCTACTGAATGAAGTTGATATTTTTCAAATTTCGCCTACGTATCGCACCACTATAGTTTGAGCAAAAGCAATTATTTTGCAACGTTTTGACTATTATCATTTTGTCCAATTTTATAAGTTTTGTCTAGTAAAATAAAGTAGGATTTAGTAGGTATTTATTTAATGCTTATTACAGTGAATCAGTAGCAAATAGTATAATTTAGTTGCTAAAGTATCAAACGGTAGGATAGAGTAGGATAGCAACCAGCCAAACTAAACCCCCACTCCACCTATGGAAGTTCAGGAAGTCTTAAAAATCGCTGACGACATCGTATTCGCTAAGACAGGAAAACATCTCAATCATTTACAAGAAGGCATATTGCGCGGTACTTGGCAACGCCAGAAATACCCAGAGATTGCCAAAACCTGCTACCGTAGCGAAGCTCATGTCAAGAAGGTAGCATCAAAATTATGGAAGCTGTTATCAGAAATATTAGGCGAAAATATTAATCAATCTAACTTTCGATACACAGTGGAAAGATTGCAATTATCCATAGTTGAATCAAACTTTGGAAACTATTATGCACAAATTGATAATTTCAGTGTTTGTGAGAACAAGTCGCATCCCTCAGAAATCCCAAATACAGAAAAACCTAATCAGCCAATTTACAACAAAACTCAACCTAAAGAACGACTAGACATAGGCGACGCACCAGAACCCAGCCTATTCTATAACCGCACATCCGAACTCACCACCCTCGAAAACTGGATTTTAGGCCGCACCCGTCTCATCACCATCCTCGGCTTATCCGGTATTGGCAAAACCGCCCTGACACTCCAACTAATCCCACAAATTCAACACGAATTCGATCGCATCATCTGGCGAAGTCTCCGCAACTCTCCACCGCTGGCATCACTCCAAACCGACTTAATTCAATCCTGTAGGGGCGGTGCCCCCGTGCCCGCCCCCTCCGAAGAAAGGGCGATCGCGGGGGGATTGCCTCAGAAAGAAAGGGCAACCACGGGGGGATTGCCCCTACTAGAATATCTACGATCGCACCGCTGTCTGATCATCCTCGATGATATCCAAACCATCTTTAGCAGCCAACAACTCGCAGGAAACTACCGATCGGGCTATGAAAATTACGGCACATTCTTCAAACTCATAGCAGAATCATCCCACAACAGTTGCCTCATCCTCAACAGTTGGGAAAAACCCAGAGAAATAGCCACTTTAGAAGGCGAAAACCGCCCCTGTAAATCGCTGCAACTCAACGGTTTAGGCCTCGAAGCACAAGAAATATTCAGAGAAAAAGGTTTAGCAGAACCGGAGAAATGGTCAGAACTAATCGACCTTTACCGAGGCAATCCTTTATGGTTAAATATAATTTCCACATTGATTCAAGACTTATTCGGCGGCAGCGTTTCCGAATTCCTATCCTATGATACCCTATTCCTAGGTGACTTAGAATCACTATTGCAGCAGCAGTGCGATCGCCTAACCGCATCCGAACAACAAGTTATCGCTTGGCTAGCCAATACCCGCGAACCAGGCAACATCTCACAAATACCAGAAAACCTGCAACTATCACCGCCAGAACTATTGAAAGTCATCCAATCTTTAGGGCGCAGGTCATTAGTTGAAACAGTCAAACAAAATGGGCGATCGCACTTCACGCTCGAACCAGTAATCAGAGAGTATATAATAAACAAAATCCGCAATCAAAATTGACAGAATTAATGAAAATCGCCACCTGGAACGTCAACTCAATTCGCACCCGCTTAGAACACGTTACTAGCTGGCTGCAAACCAACCAAATCGACGTTCTCTGCTTGCAAGAAACCAAAGTTATAGACAAAGACTTTCCCCTGCAACCATTTGTAGACATCGGCTACAACTGCTACATCTCCGGTCAAAAATCCTACAACGGCGTCGCTATTTTTAGTCGATCGCCCCTGTCACAAGTCAGCGCCGGATTTTCCCCCATTCTCGGCACCGAAACCACAGGTATCTTTGACGAACAAAAGCGCCTCATAGCCGGGGTTATAGACGATATTTGCATTATTTCCGTATACGTTCCCAACGGTTCCGAGATTGGTTCCGAGAAGTATCAATACAAACTGCATTGGCTCAAACTGCTGCAAGAATACCTGAAAATAGCACTAGACAAATCGCCCAACCTGTGCATTTGTGGCGACTTCAATATCGTACCGGACGATCGAGATATATACAATCCCAAAGCTGCTGCAAACTCCGTTGGCCTATCAATACCCGAACGCCAAGCATTAACAGAAATCACCGAATTAGGATTAAGCGACCCCTTTCGCAAATTCACCTCAGAAGGCGGACATTATAGTTGGTGGGACTATCGCGCCGCCGCATTTCCCCGCAACAACGGTTGGAGAATCGACCACCATTATCTCAGTTTGCCCTTGTACGAACAAGCCAAAAACTGTACAATAGATATTGCTCCCAGAAAATTAGTCAAACCCAGCGATCACACCCCCGTAATTGTCGAAATTTGATTTATAAGTTATAAAGTTAATAACAACTCACATCGGGCATAATTCTCAATAAACTCCTCAGTCATCTTTCAGAAGACTTAAGCTTTGAGGCAGGGGTTTAAACCCCTGCCTGACTATGGCAGTAAGTGCAATATCTCAATAAAAACCAACAACCAAAAATCATGTTCTTAGTAACTGGAGCAACAGGCCCCCTAGGCCGCCGAATTGTACGAGAAATCAGACAGCAAGACAAACCTGTCCGCGCATTTGTTCGCCTCGCTTCTCGCTACTCAGAATTAGAAAACCGAGGTGCCGAGATTTTTATCGGCGACTTAAAACAAGATAAAGATATCAAAAAAGCTTGTCAAGGAGTGCAATACATCATCAGCACCCACGGCACAGGCGGCGACGTTCAAGCAGTACACTACCGCGCCAACATAGAACTGATCGACTGCGCCAAAGAAGCCGGAGTGGAGCACTTTGTCTTTCTTTCGGTACTGGGAGTCGATCGCGGATACGAAGATTCAGCAGTATTCAAAGCCAAGCGAGAAGTCGAAAAATACCTGCAAAACAGCGGATTAAATTATACCATTTTACGGCCAGCCGGTTTCGCTTCGAGTTTGCTGCCGCTAGCAGAAAGATTTCGAGAAACCGGGCTTTACCTGCTGATTGGCGACGGCAAAAACCGCACCTCTGTTGTCAGTACCGACGACTTAGCTCATATTGCAGCAGACTCGCCAACAGTCGAAGGCGCGCGCAACCAAATTTTATCAGTCGGCGGCCCCGATGTGCTCACCAGAGACGACATTGTCCGCATTTTCGGACGCTTGTTCAATCGCGAACCCGTGGTAATCAACCCGCCGTTGATGGTATTTGACGGCTTGCGAAATGCCTTGGGTTTGTTGAATCCTCAGGCTCAAAAAAGCTTGGGAACTTTGCGGGTATTGCTGGGTAACGAGTTTTTCTGCACTCCCGAAGAAGTGCAAAAATTGGAATCAATCTACGGCATCAGAATGGAATCCCTAGAAAGCTTTTTGCGGCGCAATTTGAGCGTTTGAAAAACTTGTTCGCAGTTGCGCTTGTTTCTCATTACCAGGCAGAGCCTGGTAATGAATATCCAGAGGCTCTGCCTCGAAATTGCTGCGGAATATCCGATTTACTTTAACAATCGGGATGACAGGATTTGAACCTGCGACCCCCTCGTCCCGAACGAGGTGCGCTACCAAGCTGCGCTACATCCCGAAATTAGTCAATAGATTTTTTATAATATCACATTTAAGTCAAAAGTTAGCAACCTCCTAGTATAATGTTTTGTAAAACACTACTCAGGCGGAGGCAGGCGTGACAGTTAAGCCCCAGTGGTTGCGAGTAAAAGCCCCCCAATGGGAGCGCGTCGGCAACGTCAAAGAAATTTTGCGGGATTTATCCCTGAATACGGTTTGCGAAGAGGCTTCGTGTCCGAACATCGGCGAATGCTTCAACGCAGGTACTGCTACATTTTTGATTATGGGGCCGGCTTGTACCCGCGCCTGCCCTTACTGCGATATCGATTTTGAGAAAAAGCCCCAATCTTTAGATCCGACGGAACCCCAAAGATTGGCGCAGGCGGTGCAGCGGCTAAAACTCAATCATGTTGTGATTACTTCTGTTAACCGCGATGATTTGCCGGATGGGGGCGCGTCTCAGTTTGTCGAGTGCATTCAAGCTGTACGATCGACAATGCCGGATACAACTATAGAAGTTTTGATTCCCGACTTGTGCGGCAACTGGCAAGCTTTAGAAATTATTCTCGCAGCCGGGCCCGAGGTACTCAACCACAATACCGAAACCGTAAAGCGACTTTACCGCAAGGTGCGGCCGCAAGGAAAGTACGATCGCAGCCTGGAACTATTGCAACGCAGCCGCGAACTCGCACCTGGGGTTTACACCAAATCCGGCATCATGGTGGGACTGGGGGAAACAGATGCCGAAATTCGCGAGGCGATGCAGGACTTGCGGGCAGTTGGCTGCGATATTTTGACCCTGGGACAGTACCTGCAACCTACTCAAAAGCACTTGAACGTTGAAAATTTTGTGCCGCCGGAACAGTTTGATGCTTGGAGAGAGTTTGGCGAATCTTTGGGATTCTTGCAAATTGTCGCTTCTCCCTTAACTCGCAGTTCCTATCATGCCGAACAGGTGAGGGAATTGATGAAACTTTACCCGCGCTAGTAATTTTAATTGGAGTGCACTGACGCGAGAGAGAATGATTGTCACTCAAAGTCCATCGGGTAACAGCATTGGTGACAATTTAAGCGAGGGAAGTATTTGTCCCTCAGCAATTATACTTAAAATTTGCTCAAATTTTGGGTGAAAAACTGAGATTTAGGCGATCGTCTTCGAGGGCTTCGCCAACATTCGGAGGGCCATATTTATGCCCACTTACCCCCGCTAATTTTTCAATACTCTCAAAAGCAGTTTTTTAAGTAATCTTACTGATTGACAAGTGCAAGGCCAGTTTTAACTTTTCAACAATCCGGTAACAGCGATGAAAAACCTACGCTTTCTGTGCCAGCGGGAGTTCAAAAGACCCGGTTTTTGATGCTGCTCATATTGGGTGAGGTTAAAAGGGAAGCCCCAGCCAACACCAAAAAAGTTATAGATCGATCGCCATATCCAACTCCCAACCTACGCCAAATACATCGAGAAACCGGGTTTTTTCCTCTAATTCCTGGGTTTAAATGCAGAATTTTTGTCAGGAAACCCGGTTTTTCCCTTAACCGCCAACTCGATAAGGGAGACTCTAAAAACAATGAATCTCATATGGTGCAAGGAATTAAGCTTCCTGTGAGCTGTGGGTATTTAATCAAGAACGCAGGATTATATAAAGTTTTATTAAAAAAATCCCTATTTTTCCGAAGTGATCGGGAACCAGGTTATTAGTGATGAAGATTAACTTAACTTCTGACGAAGGTCACTTGTTTATAGCCAGTCTCTATCTATACTAGCTATATAAACAAAGAAGTACAACGCACTTTTCGGGCCTTCAAACTGTTACATCAGAAAGTTCTTAGCGTTTTCCCGAATCTTGGTAAAACAAGTGGGGCAGCAAAAGTTCGATCTCGACCACAGCACAAAAGTCAGAAAAGTTAGTAAAGAAACAAACAGCGGTGATGCTTCGTCTTAACAAAGTGGGCATCATAATTATAAATAACCGCTAAGCGTAGCATCTTTTCACCCGGAGCCATTGAGAAAATCACTATGCCAGCCACCTCTTTTTACGCTCAAGCTGAATTCGACGAACAACTGCGAGTCAATCCCTTGCAAGATGTAGATGTGTTGGATGAAGATGCTGAAGAAGCTGGAGACGAACCCATCGACCAAGACTCAGCAGAGACTGAAGATGCAGACACAGCATCCAAATTGCAAAAAAACGCTAGCCGCCGCACTACAGATTTAGTGCGTCTGTACTTACAGGAAATCGGTCGGGTGCGTCTCTTGGGTAGAGACGAAGAAGTCTCCGAAGCTCAAAAAGTTCAGCGCTACATCAAATTGCTGGAATTGCGGAATACCGTCGCCTCCCAGGAAGAAGGGCTGATTCAAAGCTTCGTGCATTTAATAGAAGTGCGCGATCGCCTGTCTGCACAATTGGGACACAAACCTTCCCTGGAACGCTGGGCATTAACTGCCGGCATCAGTGACGTGCCAGAACTCAAGCGAATTATGTCCGAAGGCAAGCGCCAGTGGGCAGAGTTGGCAGAGATGACGGTGGATGCGATCGAAAGAATTCAAGCTGAAGGCATCGAAGCTAAAGACCACATGATTAAGGCGAATTTGCGCCTGGTGGTTTCGGTGGCGAAAAAATATCAAAATCGCGGTTTAGAATTGCTCGATTTAATACAAGAAGGTACTCTCGGACTGGAACGAGCTGTCGAAAAGTTCGACCCGACACGGGGCTATCGGTTTAGCACATACGCTTACTGGTGGATTCGCCAGGGAATCACGCGGGCTATAGCGACTCAAAGCCGCACCATCCGCCTCCCCGTCCACATCACCGAAAAACTTAACAAAATCAAGAAAGCCCAGCGCAAAATTTCTCAAGAAAAAGGTCGCACAGCTACGATCGAAGATATCGGCGTCGAATTGGACATGACTGCCGCTCAAGTTCGGGAAGTATTGCTGCGAGTTCCTCGCTCTGTTTCTCTGGAAACTAAAGTGGGCAACGAAAAAGATACAGAGTTGGGCGACTTACTCGAAACAGACAGCATCTCGCCAGAAGAAATGCTGATGCGAGAAGCTCTGCACCGCGATTTGCAACAATTGTTGGCAGATTTGACTAGCCGCGAACGAGATGTAATTCTGATGCGCTTTGGTTTGGGCGACGGACACCCCTACTCCTTGGCAGAAATCGGTCGCGCTCTCGACTTGTCCCGCGAGCGAGTCCGCCAAATTGAAGCCAAAGCTTTGCAAAAACTCCGCCAACCCAAGCGTCGCAACCGCGTGCGCGACTATCTGGAGTCTCTAACTTAAGTTAGCTGGTGTGCATTTACTGCCCAATAGGGTTTAGAGCCTCGTCCTTCTTATAGGACGGCTTTCATAATTGGCTATGTATTGTTGGTACCCGAGCGCTAAAAATCCGGTCTCAATTCTATAATGGCAAAACAATCCTATAGGTTGAGGCATCAAACTAGGATGCTCGGCAATATCAGACAAGGAATGCTTGCTTTGTCTGTTTAAATCCAGAATCCCCATTCTTCAAGGTTCGGGAGTAGGTCAATGTATTGGTAATGTCCGTTTCTGGATCTAGGTAGAAGGCAGAAGACAGAAAGCATAAAACAGAAGTAATGATTGTTACTTCTACACGATTTCTCTGTCCTCTGTCTAAATTTTTATCCCCAGCTTTTTTCAATAAGCTCCGATATTTGCAAAATATCTCGCTCGTTATGTATTATTGTCAATAGGCAGACTTTCTTGAGAGGGTCACTATGGCACTTTACACCGCGTCCTCATTCAAATCCGAACTCAATGACAAAGGCTGGCGGATGACTCCCCAACGGGAAACCATCTTGCACGTGTTTCAGAACCTCCCCAAAGGCAACCACCTGAGTGCGGAGGATTTGTACACTTTGTTAAAAAATCGTGGCGAAAACATTAGCTTGTCCACTATTTACCGAACTTTAAAGTTAATGGCAAGGATGAGCTTGCTCCGCGAACTCGAACTAGCCGAAGGTCACAAACACTATGAAATAAACCAGCCTTACCCGCACCACCACCACCATCTAGTCTGCGTTCAGTGCAACAGAACGATCGAATTTAACAACGATTCGATTTTGAAAATTGGCATGAAACAAGCTGAAAAGTCTGGGTTGCACCTGCTAGACTGCCAGTTAACGATTCATACGGTGTGCCATGAAGCTTTGCGGATGGGATGGCCGTCTTTGGTTTCTAGCAATTGGTCTTGTCCGAAGTCGATCGCCCAGAATGGCAACAGTGCTCCTGATGCAATCGAGTGATAATACACTATTTTGGCATTTCAAGTACGGTTTGTTACAATTTTTAGCAAAACATCTTCGGCGCAAGTGCGATCGCACTTGCGCCGAAACCGAGTTTCTGGGGGACAATAGATCCAGATCGGGAATGAGTCAGGAACCAGAAACCAGATTTATTTGATGTCGCATCCGCAACTTGGGTGCTAAAAAGTTTGGCTCAACAAATCGTCGCTGCTCACCCCGTAACTGCGCACAGATAGATCGAGAGCGTCTTTCGTCGGAGCATCAAAAACTCCGGTAATTGATCCTGTATAAAAGCCGAGGCCTTGCAATCGTGTTTGTAATTGCTGAATGCTCGATCGAGAATTGACACTGCTAATCGGCACAGCAGGAACAGTAACTCGCCCAGCTAACCCGTTTTGGATTGCGGCCAAAGTTGCCGGAGTGGCAATACCCGTAGCCGGGGACAAATTGCGCTCGCGTTGAAAGGACAGCACCGCCCACTCAGTCTCGGCTCCAAATACTCCATTCACCGGGCCAGGGTTTTTCCCCAGACTTCTGAGCGCAGACTGAAGCTGTCGGACACCAGGCCCAGTATCCCCCCGCCGCAGACCCGTTGCAACGGGCTGCTGCGGCTTTGCAGCCTGCCTGTTGGCTTGTCTCAAAGCCGATCGAGTGCTGCGATCTACTGTGCCAGTCCCGGACAGCCCGCTATCTCTCTGAAATCGGATCAAAGCTTCTTGAGTTGGTCGATCGAACCAACCGTGAATCTGGCTCCTGTAATAACCCAATTGTTGCAGCCGCCGTTGCAACAATTCTACTTCTCGACCTGTGTCGCCCAAATCCAGAAAATCTCCAGCATTATTACTCTGCTCGTCATTTTCTCCTGGATATACAGTAATTTGAGCTTCCCTCATCTGGGCATCTATCGCCTTCAAAGTAGCAGTGTCAGCGCAGCCGTCAGAAACCAGATTGAAATCTTGCTGAAAACGAGTCACAGCGTAGAGAGTGCGTTCGCGAAACTTGCCGTCAATCCCGCCCTCAAAATAGCCTAAAGCTTTTAACTGCCGCTGGATCAAGTCTACCGTCGCCCCTCTGTCGCCGAACCGCAGCCCCTTGCAACCGCCATTTTCCGAAATATCAGGAGGAGTAACGGGGGGAGTTGGCCTGGTGGAAGCAAACAGCAAAGCTAAAGTTTGCCTGTCAGCAACTCCAGTCACCCGCAGTCGATTAATCCGCTGGAAGTATCTCACCGCATTCAGAGTAATTTCGCGAAAACTCCCTGTGGGATGCGTGTTGAAGTAGCCTAGCTCTTTCAACCTGCGCTGGAGAGCGGTAACATCTGCACCCGAGTCTCCATAACGCAGCTCGTTATAGCTATAGTTTGTATAAGTAGTTTTAAAAGATCGATCGTCCTCGTCTAAACTGTTGAGCACTATCACCGTAGATCGATCGGGTTTACCAGTCAGCGACAGTTGATAGTCTCGTTGAAAGTTAGTCAGAGCTTGTTTTGTTACCGGGCCTAGCTGACCGGTAGAAGATCTGGAAAAATAGCCAAGATCCCGCAATCTGTCTTGAACAGAGCGCAAATTGGGATTTCCTGGATCTATTTGAGCAAAAGCCGAACCGGCTGCACTCAAAACCGACAGCATCAAAGCCAGAGACAGCAAACGGACATAAGTCTGAGTCGATAGGTTTTGCCACTTGGGCGTATCAAAAATTTTCGACTCTTGTGCGGGTGCTTCGCAAACAAGAGCAAGTTCGAGGTAGGCGAGAGATTCCATAAATTTTTAGTGTGAAATTGTGGCTGTGATGTACGAGCAAACTCAAGCTGAGCTTTGGGTTGCTCAGGATCTATCAAGACTAAGTTTTACCTGTTTGCGCGAAGCACCCGTGTTAAAAAAAAATGCCTTCAAAAATAATTACAGGTAACAACCACGATAGCATCGCTGTTTCGAGAGACGCGAGTGTCAGGAAAATAGTTTGCAGCCACATCTTAGCCTTGCTGAGGGAAAAATGACCAGTTTTTGGCTATTATTGGCTAAAAATGAAATTTTGTATTAGAAAAATATTAGTTGTTGACGATCGACTAAAAATCCCCACCCTTGCTAGTTGCCAACAGGATGGGGATTTAATTTGTTAACTATTAATTATTCTCTACAAAGTTGAAATTAACTTAAATTAAACCGAACCGATCGCAAATCAAAGCTACTCCGGCTGCAAAAACAGTAATTGCTAACGCTACCAGAGGGTTTTGCCCTCTGCTGACTGCAAAAGAAGTGACCACTCCAGCTCCTAAAGCCGCAGTTACAGCAGCAGTCGCCAAATCTCGATCGGGACGTTTGTCGTACATATTTTTTATGGTTGATAGCTGTTAAGCTGAAAACTTAGATCTTGTGATCTAAGCTACCATTCTTGCCTCTACTGCGGTGACAAAAGCCTACGATTTGCAACTAAGCTTAAAATTTTGCTAAGTTTCTTAACATAACTCTCAGTTGAGAGTTGACAGTTGACAGTTGACAGTTGACAGTTGACCTGTCGTAGGGGTGGTACACCGCCGTGCGGGCCCTCTTGGTTGACCGCTGACAGCGAACTCTATCTGGAAGTCCGAGGATTGGAGTAATGAATAGTCTGCTTTTGATTTTTTCCGAAAAAGCTTGGGGGTTTAAACCAAATCTTTATGCTAAATAAATTTAATTTGACTTTTCAAAAAGAATGTGATATGTAGGATGGGTTGAGCGGAGATAAAGATTAGACTTATTGCATACGATCTGCGATCGGGCAACCGCAGAGCAACACAGGCCAACGCGGATAATTTCTAGACACCAGCCTTTGTGCTATTCGCCCTCAACTTTTTCAGTATTGCCGCCCTTCACCCAACCTTCGCGATTGCCATCCTCAACTCGAATTCGCTGCCACTCTTTGTCTGGTGAATCTTCCAAAACCACAACTTTTTCCTTGTAACCTACACCGCCAATTCGGTTCGAGTCTCGGTTGCCACTATCCCGGAGAATTAAGCCGATCGGCTGAGTCACCAGAGCTCGGTAAGCTCCCGGTTCCAGGGGTTTCTCAGACGCGGCATCGCCAGACGCAGCATCGCTAGACGTAGAAACTGGGCTGGCCTTGGCTGTTGACTTCGCCCCAGCACCGGCAATCTGTGCTGCTGTTTTGTCGTTGGGAAAAACAGGCCTGTCGGGCACAGTAGTTAGCTTAGCGGCAAAGTAAAGTGCAGCCGCCACGCTAGCGCCTGCCATCAGCACGATCGCTAGCAGAAAACCCACTAAAAACTTGAAAACGCTATATACACTGTTCATATGAAGGAAAATTTGACAGTTGACTTAACAGTTGACAGTTGACAGTTGACAGTTGACAGTTGGCGAAAGAGAAGGGTTGATAGTTGAGAGTTGACAGATTGCGAAAGAGAAGGGTTGACAGTTGACAGTTAGTCGAAAGAATAAGGAATAGTTGACCGTCGATCGCCAGAATAAAGAATCGGGAAAATCGGGAAAATCGGGAAAATCGGGAATTGAGAAATTTGGGCTGGGTGGGATAGACTTTGGGAAGACAACTTCTGATTCCGGTAAATACCGAATACTGACTGTCTGCACAATGTTTGCGATCGACTATCCCTGAATCCGGCGGCTCAAACTGCCGTATCTCGAAGCAAGGCGAGCTTTCCCCGCCGCCGCCCAATCTTGCAAAAATTGGATTTGCTCGCTCGCTGTTCGGGCTAACGGCACCATCTGACTAGCTGATTCTAAAATATCATCTGTGGTAAAGTCTCGATTTTGGCTAAACCCAATGTGCATTGCTTCAATCAAAGTTTGCTCGATTTCGGCTCCTGAAAAATCTGGAGTTTCGTAAGCCAAGCGCTCTAGATCGTAGTTTTTGATGCTGTGCGATCGCAACCGCAACAAATGTACCTCAAAAATCGCCCGCCGTTCCTCCTGACTTGGCAAACCTACAAAAAATATTTCGTCAAACCTGCCTTTTCTCAGCATTTCCGGCGGTAAAGACTGGATGTTGTTCGCCGTGGCGACGACAAACACCGGTGAAGTTTTTTCGCCCAACCAAGTAATAAAAGTTCCGAACACGCGGCTGGTTGTCCCAGAATCGCCTTTACCATCCAATCCCGAAAAAGCTTTGTCAATCTCGTCAATCCACAGCACGCAAGGCGCCAAAGCTTCCGCTAGCTGAATCATTTGTCTGGTGCGCGATTCCGATTCCCCGACTAATCCGGCAAACAACCGTCCGACATCCAACCGCAACAAAGGTAAATGCCAGTGGTGGGCGATCGCCTTTGCAGTTAAGGATTTGCCGGTGCCTTGAATTCCGACTAATAACAAGCCTCTGGGATGTGGCAAACCGTATTGGCGGGCGCGATCGGAAAAAGCACCGCCGCGCCGCAGCAGCCATTCTTTGAGATTGTCCAAACCGCCGATATCGGAGATGTTTTCGCGGGCTGGGTAAAAATCGAGAATTTGAGTTTGGCGGATGGTTTGGCGTTTTTCTTCTAAAATCAGTTCGGCGTCGTCGGGATGCAGTTCGCCTCTGGTGGCGATCGCCTTTGCTAAAACTCGGCGGATTCGTTCGATCGACAATCCTTGACAGGAGCGCACCGTTTCGTCCAGCAAACGCCCTTCTATGGCTTGTCCGGTAGCGCCTAACAGCCTTTCTACCTCCATTTTTATTTCCGCAGCCGCAGGCAGGGGAAACTCCAAAACAGTGATGACTTCGCTGAGGTCATCCGGGATCGAAGTTATCGGAGATACGATGACTATATTTTTGGGTACAGATTTGAGCAGTCTCGCCAAATTTCGCAACTTTCTGGAAATTGAGACATCTTCTAAAAAGCGCTGAAAGTCTCGCAAAATAAAGATTGCTGGTGCGGATGCCGGCAATTTTTCAAGAAACTCCAAAGCTTGTAGCGGGTTGCGCTTGCCAAAACCCGCATCGTTGGGATTGCCTTGATAGCCCTCTACAAAATCCCAGATGTAGACGGCGCGAGAACCCTGTTTTTTGGCGCATTGGGCGATCGCGACTTCGACGCGCTCTTCTTCCCGTGTGGGAATGTAGATTACGGGGTAGCGCGATCGTAGCAGCAGTTCAAACTCGTCGCTAAAAATAGTCATTAGTTATTAGTCATTAGTTATTAGTTATTAGTCATTAGTTATTAGTCATTAGTTATTAGTCATTAGTTGTTAGCGGGTGTATCTTTTTTCGTCGTTATTCCACAGTTATGCGTGGTTAGCTACGAAAGCATTTCTTTCCGACAGTAAAAAGAGTTTTTGTTAGAGTGCGAGTTCTTCAAGATCGCAGCAAAGCTTATATACATCTAGCAACTCTCCCGCGAGCGGGACAGTAAAAGCAAAACTGAAATGCTCCCTTAGCTATTGACTATTGACTAATGACTAATGACTCTTGACTGCTGCCTATTGACTAAGGCAATTGCCGTTTAAGTGCCGCCAGAGATGCCCAGCGACTGTCAGAGACTGTTTCTGAACTTTCTGTCTCTTCTGCATCATCCTCATTTAAATCTATTCCCGGACATTCAACATCGCATAGCTGTTTGTGCGGCAGTTCCAAGCACATTTGTTGGTACACCCAATCAGTCGGAGAGAAATAGCCTGTGGGAGATAAATTTTCCACCAAATCTTCTAAATCCACTTCAAATTCTCCTGAACTTGCATCAGGATCGCTCACTTTTTCTTCGAGCCAAATTATTTCCGATGATTGGATTTTTAAACGGTGGTTGTATTGTTTTAGGCATCTATGACAGCTAAGAGTCACAATTGTTTCAGCGTTCGCCTTCACATCAAGAAAATTACCTTTGTGAATAACTTGCAGCCGTCCCCGCACGGGAGTTAGAGTTTCTAAATCGGGGATAATTTCTTCAAAATCAATGACCTCTTTCCGCTCGGTTTTTGTGAGCAGATGAGGGATATAAATTGTCTCCATAATCATCTTTCGCCGTTTTATTATCCTCGTATCAAGTCACAAGCCAGTCGATTTTAGATTTTAGATTTTAGATTTACTTCACAGATGAATCTGGGATCTTAAACACGAGTCTAAAATTTGGGGGGCATCCACCGATAGCGTCGGGGCTTGTACCTGTTTTTGGGCGGGTAAAAACTTAAAAGTCAAAAGGAATAGCTCATTTTTGGCTTTTTCCTTTTTCCTTTTTTCTTTTTTCCTTGTTAGCGTCAGCGCAGCCGCACTACCAAACGCCGATCGGGTTCTTGTCCTTGACTGTAAGTTTCTATATCCTCACATTCGCTCAAAAAACTGTGTACTTGACGGCGTTCTGCCGAAGACAGCGATTTGATCTCAACTTCTCCTCCGGTCGATCGCGCTTGATCTGCTGCATACTCTGCCATCGATCGCAGTTCTGCTTGTCGGCGGATGCGATAGCCGTTTAGTTCGACTGTATAAGCAATCGGCTCATCTGATTCGTGAGCGATGTTCGCAACTGTGTTGCAGAGGTACTGAATCGCATCTAGGACATTACCGTCTGGGCCGATTAAGATGGCTACTTGTTCTGGTGTCAGATTGCTGTCATCTATTGTCATCCAAAAGCAATCATCTTGCTGTTGGCCTACCACTGTTGAGGGAATCGCGGACAGTTTTAGTAGTTCTTCTAACCATTGCTGTCCGCGCTGCATTTCTGAGTCTTTCATTTTAACAATCAAGCCTTTTTCTTAGAACGGCCCGGCTCGAAGGGAAGTGCATCTAATCCCTGTTCTTTTTTGGTTTTCGCTTCTGCTTCGTCAACTATTTTTTGGAGGTTTTCGGGCAGAGGTTCTCTTGACAAAATAAACGCTTGCACTGTTTGGAAGATGTTCGCAATCAGCATATACATCAACACGCCAGCGGGTAGCGGGAAGAACAAAAACATCCCCGAAAATATAACTGGCGTCAGTTTGTTGACTGTAGCCTGTTGGGGGTTGTCGTTTGGCCCTTGTGCTTGTCCAGAAAGAGTTTGGTTGATGTACAAACTAATACCGAAGCCCAGGATCATTACCAAAATATCCCAGTGGATTGTGCCATCTGGGTCGATCGCGCCCACGCGGCCTAAAGCTTCGATAAACAGGAATCCTTTGTTACTGGCCAATCCGGGGACTGTGCCTTGAACTGTGGCTTCACCGGGCGCTAAAGCCACGATGTTGCCCTGTTCGTCTACCTTGACAAATTCTTCACCTTTGATGACTTTCCATTGGGGAACAAAGTCAATTTCGCTCTTACTTTCGGCCGCTAGAGCTTGGAGAGGTTTACCTTCTGGGGTCTTAAATTCAACCTTGGTTGTATCGCCAACTCCGAGTTTGTCACCTGCTGGAATCACGCCCACAATTGGAGCGTGAATTGTACCAGTCACGTAAATATTTTGTGGAGGCGTAGCAAAGGCTTGCGGTTGAACATTTTCGATTTGTTCTTTCGGCAAAACTTGGACGTTGACGCTGTAATTTACGTCAGAAAAAGGCGAACCTCTCAGCGTTGCAAACAGTGCAAACAGCACCGGCATTTGCAGCACTAACGGGAAGCATCCTGCTAGAGGATTGCCAAATTCTTTGTATACTTTGCTCATTTCCTCCTGCTGTTTCGCAGGATTTTCTTTATACAGTTTTTGAATTTGATCTACTCGCTCTTTCATCAACGGCTGCGCTACTTTCATGCGCCGCATATTGCGAAGAGATCCTGCATTGAGAGGATAGAGAGCAAAGCGAATTACGAGCGTCAGAGCTACGATCGCTAAACCGTAGCTTGGCACGATCCCGTAGAAAAAATCTAGGATCGGCAGCATTAGGTTGTTGGAGAGAAACGAGATACCAAAATCCATTCGCTTTGAGTTAATTTAGGTGCTCTTAGTTTACTGTTGAGAACTATTTTTACCCGCTGAATGCGGGCCGCCTCAACTTTTAGGCTTTTGTCTCTATCTTAGGACATTGCCTGTCGATCGACCGCCCGCTCACAGATTTTTGTAATGACTAAAGCCACTACTCGCGCTGACTTCACCCAAAAAACGCATACAAGCCTCCGACAATCGTCGTGGATGCTCCCCAAATTTTAGACTAAGAGTTCAACCTCGCAGATTCATCTGTGGAGTAAATCTCAAATCGCAAAATGGAAAATCGACTGATTTCGCCCTCAAATCAGGGTGAAAGCCTTTTGGTTATTTAGCTTTTGCTGCTGCGTTGGCTTTTTGAGCTGCTGCGGGCAGTTTTTCGTTAATGTAGTCATATACTGCTCGAAATTTCGGAATCGATCGCAGTTCCAAGCGGCTGCCATTTTTCATTGTCAGCACCATGTCTCCGTAAGTCCCGAAACCCCGAGGTACTGTGACAATTTTGACTATATCTGAGTAGATAACGTCGATGCGATCGCCACCCATCCAACCGCTAGTTACCGATACTCGGCGGTTGGTGATCCGGTAGCGCAGCCACAGAGCCCGGACAATTGCTCCTACTGCGAGGGGGATTCCCACGACAGTCAACCCCAGCAGTAAGTTGATAATCAAGTCTCCCAGCGCTGGGCCGCCTTCATAATATACTTCCTCTCGAATTCCCATCTAGTACCTCGGCTTCTACCAACAACTGCTCTAATTCTTGCAGAATTTCTGCATAATTGCACTCTTGTGCGATCGGACGCACGACAATTACTAAATCCCATCCGAATTTTAATCGGGGCAATAGCTGTCGCAAAGCTGCGCGAATCTGGCGCTTGATCCGGTTGCGGACTACGGCGCGCTTGCTGACTTTCAAGCTAATAGAAATGCCTGTGCGACTCGGTTGCAAGGATTTCTCGGCTGTGGGTTTGTCAATCTCGACGCTTTTGGGTTTGCGAAGAGCTCTTAAGCTGAAATGAGCGGAGTTGCGGCGGATTCCCTTGCGGTAAACGGCGCTGAAGTCTTTTCGGTGCTTGAGTCGGTTTGTCTGGGGCAACATGGTGGCTGCGTGCGATCGGGCTCATTTTTGGGCCGTGCTAGACTGCGAGGCGGTGGCGACCTTTGCTGCGGCGTGCTTTGATTACCAATCGACCAGTTGCGGTACGCATTCTGGCGCGAAAACCGGATGTTCTTTTTCTTTTGCGGCTGGTTCCGTGCAGGGTTTGCTGTGTCATTTTGATTTCTCCCGGCTTGTTACTTTACTTTTGATTAATATTCACAATCTTCTAGTATACCATAGAGTGGTTTTCTTGGCAATATTTTTTGAACTTGCGATATAATCAGACTTTAATATTGTTAGTTGTAGGGAAGGATAATCACAACTCATTTAAGTATCGAAGAGTCTCCCTTACCCGAAATCTAGCGGATTTCAGGTAAGGGAACTATGTTGATTTAGGCGATCGCAAAAAAGCCAGTTTCCTAACTTATATATTGCAACTCATATCGTCAGATAATTGACTGAAACGAGCATTTTCACGATAGTCTACCGGGCAGTCAATCACGCAGGGGACATCTTGAGCCAGCGCTTCCTTCAGGATAGGAATAAAATCGGTACCGGATTCCACGCGATAGCCTTTTAAACCCATACTTTCAGCATATTTTACAAAATCGGGATTGCCAAATTTGACGAAATCTGAATGACCAAAGTGATCTTCCTGCTTCCATTCAATTAACCCGTAGCCGCCATCATTAAAGATGAGAGTGACAAAATTAGTACCGACGCGCAACGCAGTTTCTAACTCTTGAGAGTTCATCATAAAACCGCCGTCACCGGTAGCTGCTACTACTTTGCGATCGGGATAAACGAGTTTTGCCGCCACCGCGCCGGGAATCGCAATCCCCATTGCAGCAAATCCGTTGGAGATTAAACAGGTATTCGGGCGATCGCAATGATAGTGCCGCGCGATCCACATTTTGTGAGCTCCTACATCAGATATGAGAATATCTTCCGGGCCCAGCACTTGCCGCAAATCGTAAATCAGTTTTTGGGGCTTGATCGGGAAACCATCATCCTTAGCATATTGTTCGTACCCAGCGCGAATATCCGCCCGCAATTGCTTAGCAAAAGGATCTGTCTTCTCCATGCGATCGGCACGCTGCAAAATTTCATTGAGCGAATCCGAAATATCCCCCACAACTTCTACCATCGGAATGTAACTGCTGTCAATTTCTGCTGGCAGAGCTCCTACGTGAATAATCGGAATTTTGCCGTCAGGATTCCACTTTTTCGGGGAATATTCAATCAAATCGTAGCCAACAGCAATCACTAAATCAGTTTCTTCAAAAGCACAGCTAATATAATCCCGTTTTTGCAATCCCGTCGTCCACAACGCTAAAGGATGAGTGTAAGGAATTGCACCTTTGCCCATAAAAGTATTAGCGACGGGAATATTTAAGCGAGTAGCAAATTCTGTCAATGCTTCGCTGGCGTTAGCGCGAATCGTACCGTTTCCAACTAACAGGAGAGGACTTTTTGCTTTGGAAATTGCCACAGCGGCTTTATTGAGGCTTTGGTAAGCGCCAAAAGTTTTTTCGCGGTTGTCTTTGGTTAGCGGAGTTCCTTCTACAGGCATTGCCGCGATGTTTTCTGGCAAGTCAATGTGAACTGCTCCCGGCTTTTCACTTTGAGCTATTTTAAAGGCTTTACGGACGATTTCTGAGGTTGTGCTGGGGCGGACAATTTGAGCGTTCCACTTAGTAATTGGGGCAAACATAGCGACCAAATCTAAATATTGGTGCGATTCTATGTGCATTCTGTCTGTGCCGACTTGTCCGGTAATTGCTATTAAGGGAGCACCGTCTAAGTTGGCATCAGCAACTCCTGTCATTAAGTTAGTTGCGCCGGGGCCCAAGGTGGATAAACAAACGCCTGCTTTGCCGGTAAGGCGGCCGTAAACGTCTGCCATGAAAGCGGCGCCTTGTTCGTGGCGAGTAGTAATAAATTTAATTGAAGAGTGCCTTAGGGCTTCTAAAACTTCTAAATTTTCTTCTCCGGGAAGTCCGAAGACGTATTCTACGCCTTCGTTTTCTAAACATTTTACCAAGAGTTGAGCTGTGTTCATTTCCGTTGTTTTCCTTTGTTATTCAGGATTTTTTTTGCTCAAATAATCTGCAATGTCGGAATTTATTGTACCACTGTTGAGGCTGACAAAGTTTTTAGCCGATCGCCCTCGGGAAACTTTTTACAAAAAAATTTGAGTTTATGACCGCAGATAAAACAACGGGCGGGATATCCATGCCACAATCAAGAAGCGGGATACCCGTGCCCTAAAGGGGCGAGATACCCCTGCCCATGCCACCATAAACCCAGATAAATTTAGATTTTGCGAAAAGTGTATCGAGCTTTACTTATTTTACCCACACTGTTTTAATGTTGACAAATTCGTGAATTCCTTGGATGCTCAATTCGCGTCCGTAACCGGAGCGTTTGATGCCGCCAAAGGGCAATCTGGGGTCGGATTTTACTAAGCCGTTGATGAATACGGCGCCTGCTTCTAGTTCCGAAATAAATCGATCGCCTTCTGAGCTTACTGTAGTCCAAGCTGTCGCGGCTAAGCCAAAAGATGTATTGTTGGCTAGTTCGATCGCCTCATCGATGTCTGCAACCCGAAATACTAAGGCCACGGGCCCGAAAAATTCTTGTTGGCGCGCCGCAGCATCTAGGGGAATATCTGTCAAAATAGTTGGCAAGTAGAAATTGCCGGCTTTCTCTGACAGTGCGCGGCCGCCTGTCAAAAGTTTTGCTCCTGACTGAATGCAAGCTTGCACTTGATTGTCCAATTCTTTAAGAATTGTCGGAGTAGCTAAAGGGCCGATATCGGTTTCTGGCAACATCGGATCTCCTACTTTCAATTCCTCGAATTTTTTGACAAATCCTTTGATAAATTCGTCGGCGATTTCTTCTGCTAAAATAAAGCGTTTAGCAGCTACGCAAGTTTGCCCACTATTGAGCATTCGTGATATCACAGCAGTTGATAAAGCTGCTGGTAAATCGGCGCTGGACATCACAATAAATGGGTCGCTTCCTCCCAATTCCAGCACAACTTTTTTCAAATTTTTGCCCGCATTTGCTGCTAAACTTTCGCCGGCTGGTTCGCTACCGGTGAGAGTTGCTGCTTTGACGCGATCGTCCGCAACGATCTTAGCTACTTTGTCGGCTCCCACTAACAAGGTTTGAAAAACTCCTTCGGGAAACCCTGCTTCGGCGAAAATCTCTTCAATTTTTAGAGCGCACTGAGGCACGTTGGAAGCGTGTTTTAGCAAGCCCACATTGCCCGCCATCAGGGCCGGTGCCGCAAACCGAAAAACTTGCCAAAATGGGAAATTCCAGGGCATAACGGCTAAAATAGCGCCCAGTGGTTGGTAGCGGACAAAGCTGCTGCTAGCGTCGGTGGTTGCGGGTACGTCTGCCATAAATTGAGCGGCATTTTTGGCGTAGTAGCGGCAAACTAAAGCGCATTTTTCTACTTCGCCGATCGCCGATTTGAGCGTTTTGCCCATTTCCAACGTCATCATTTGGGCGAAATTTTCGCGATCGCGCTCCAAGATATCCGCAGCTTTCTGCATCCAGATTGCTCGCTGCTCAAAAGGCAGGTGGCGGTATGTGTTAAAAGCTTGCTGTGCTAGTGCCAGCTTAGCTTCTATTACTTCATCTGCGATCGGCTCGAAAGTTTTCAGCGTTTCTCCCGTTGCCGGGTTGATAGTAGAAATACCCATTGTTCTATCTCCGTTTCAAAATATACAAAACTCCCTGATAGTTTTGAACCTAGCTTGGGAGTTGTATTGATGTATTACAAAATTGGGATTTACCAGAAAGAATTGGTTGAAAGCCTCTCGCTTTGAGGGAGAAATTAACATCAGACTATTCATTACTCCAATCCTCTTCGTTATAGGTAGAGGTCGCTCTCAAACTGTCAACTGTCAACTGTCAACTGTCAACTGTTGAACAGCCATACTTTTAGAGCTTGCTAACTTGCAAGTGCCGGGTTTTGTTTAAATCTCTCTGTTTTTAATTATAGTGCAAAGTATTAATTGCAAATCTTAAGAAATTTTGTTTTTAAAGTTTATGTTTGCGATCGAATGCCCCGGACGATAGCGCACTGTTATACCAATTTTTTATGAGGCTGCATAGAATCTGATCCCCCCAGCCCCCTTAAAAAGCAGGGTGGTTTTATTGTTGTCATATAAATTAGGTACGTAGTTGCGCTTCAGCGCTCTTTCTAAGATTAGGACAGAGCGCTGAAGCGCAACTACGTACCTTGGCAAAAGTGCTATCCGACCTTTGAGCGATGCTTTCGATAGTTTCAGATTTCTTTTTCCGACAATAAAACTGCCCTGCCCCAGCCCCCTTAAAAAGGGGGAGGAAGAACTCAAAGTCCCCCTTTTTAAGGGGGATTTAGGGGGATCGGGATATGTGCAACTTCACATTAAATTGGTATTACTCGATCGCTCGTTTCCTTAAATGGTTCCTTTCGCTCTGCCGGGGAACCCATATTCAGAGGCTCTGTCTCGGCTGGGACAATCGACAATGGAGGCAGAGCCTCCGGATATCCGCTACCAGGCAGAGCCTGGTAACGAGTAACAGTGCGATCGTCCCCGCTCGTCGTTAACAATCCCATCGAATCATCCTAAACCGATTTTTCCTCGATGTAATTCTGCACGTAAGACTGATAGTAATACCTGCTGCCCTTATCGTTATTAGCCACCATTCCCAACAGCGGAATTCCCGCCATTTTCAAATCCTCAAAAGCCAACAACAGCGCCTCCCGCTCAGTTTGATGCAGCCCCACCACGAGCATCAATCCGTTAGTATGAGCCGCCAACAAATTCGCATCTGCCAAACCCAAAAGCGGCGGAGTATCGTAAATAACTAAGTCAAAATGACTTGCCAAAGCTGCCATTAAATGCTGCATTTTTCGGGAAGAAAGCACCTTTGTGGGATCGGGAGGCACTGGCCCGGATGTTAACACAAATAGGTTTTCATCGCGGGGCGATCGCAAAATCACCTCTTCCACATCCACATCCTCGGCAATTACATTGTGCAAGCCTTGCCAATTCGGCAAACCCAGCATTTCGTGCACCTGCGGGCGCCGCAAATCTGCATCTACTAACAGCACCTGCTGGCCCATTGCCGCCGCCGCCCGCGCCAGATTTACCGCCACCGTAGACTTGCCGTCAGCTACTTGACAAGACGTAATTACACAAGATGCGATCGGACTATTAACATTTAACAACCGAATATTAGCATTGAGCGATCGAAAAGCCTCTTGAAAAGCATCCGTAGGCACCGGCGAACTTCCCACATCAATCGTAGTTCCCTCCGCAGGTGGCAGTCTCAAAATTTTATCGCTAGCAGGAATTACCCCCAACAAAGGCAAACGAACCGAATGTTTGACATCCTCAGGAGAATTGAACACAGTTTTATTATTAAACCGTTCCGCCAACTGCGCCGCCAGCATCCCAAACAACAAACCAGCCAATCCCCCCAAAGCCAAATTCAAAGGCATAATCGGAGCAACAGCCATCAACTCGCCATTTTTGTAGCGCGGAATTTCCGGCTTAGCAATAACTTCCCAAGCCACCTCTTTTTTACCCACAGCTTCAAGCTGCAAAGCTTGCTGTTTTGCCAGCAAACCATTCAGCGTATTGTTAGTCAACTCCGCCTCCCGTTGCAAATCCGAATAGCGCCGAAAAATCACCGGGAATCCTTGAGAATATTGATTCAACTGCTTAGCAGCCTGTTCCAAAACTTGATTCCGCACGCCCAAAATCTGAATTAAATTAGCAGTACCGATAAACTGTTCGATTAACTTAATCCGCACCGGATCTTGAAAAGCCAGCACTTGCGAATTCACCTTAGCCAAATCAGTTCCCAGAACCTGTTGGGCTTCTTTCTTCAGCAAAGGAATCAGATTTTTGCGCTGTTCTCGCAACAACTGCATTTGCGGAGTTTGGTCTGTATATGTCGCCGAATTAATCGCAATTTGTCCTTCCAATTGCTGCAATTGAGTTAGCATTCCTTGATAGCGGGGAGCTTGACTCAGCGCCGAAGCCATCAGTGCTTGTTGCTGGTTTAATCCGAGCTGACTTTGCAGGTTAATATAGAGCAATCTTTGCTGGTTGAGCTGCGTTTGCGCGTCCAATCTTTGCGTTTGAAGTTGGCTGATTTGCTGCGCGAGTTGTTGGGTTTGAATTTGCGGATCGATGAAATTGTACTGCTGCCGCAACTTTTGAATTTCTGTTTGCAGAGCTTGTTGGCGCTTTTGCTGGTTGGGAATTTTCGATTTTACAAAATCCAAACTCTGGCTAATTTGAGTTTTGGTATCTTGCACGCTGTAGTTGCGGTAGCCTAGGGCAACTTTTTCCAAAACAAACTGAATTTTTTTCGGATCGAAATCCCGATATCTAACTTCAATAATCTTGGTATTTTTGAAGCGATTGATTGACAGCCTAGTTCCCTGAGAATATGGCAGATTATCTGCTTTTTCGTTCAAAAGATAGTTGTAATTTATTTCTGGATATTTCGCTCGCAACTGTTTGATAATTGGCGACATTACTTGCGGGCTTTGCAAAACTTGAATTTGCGATTCGTAGTCAAAAACTGGATTTTCTGGAGTCGCGGGACTCGCTGGTTGTAGTTTCAGCTCGCCGGAGTAGACTTTTGCTAAAGTATTTTGCGTAACAGGGGTTTCTACTAATAATTGAAATCGTCCTTCATACTCGCTTTTTTGAGTTAGCGTCCAGGCAAAAACCCCGGTTGTCACCGCCGCTGCTACGCCGATAACTAAGAACGAACGACTGCGGCAAACTTCCCAAAAACTTAACGGTTCTTCTGTATTTTCCCTGCCGAAAAACTGCTCTTCATCATAAAGTACGGAAGATAACTTTTGCTGTCCAAGGATTTTTTTATTGTGATTAAACAGTGCTATTGAAGATTTTTTACCTGGTTTCATTTGATTGCTACAACTTATTAGTTTAAACGTTTGTACGGCTAGCGCAGTTTCATTAACCCGGTTTCTGACTAGAGATATCGCTACCAACTAATTTTTTTTGTAGAAACCGGGTTGATGAGGTCTTATACCAATTTAATGTGAAGTTGCACATATTCCGATCCCCCTAAATCCCCCTTAAGAAGGGGGACTTTGAGAAGAATCTTGTCCCCCCCTTATCAAGGGGGGTTAGGGGGGATCGGAATTCTATGCAGCCTCATAAAAAATTGGTATTAGGGCTAGTCTATTCAAATCACCGAAAAATATTGAACAACCGGAAAATTCCCAACAGTGGACTGAAAGGAGCGAGAGTGCCACCTACATTATCCGAGAACGCAGCGCGACCCGATCGCCTTACCATAATTACATCATTATTTTGCAGTTTGGGATTACTTTCCTCATTGGCGGTTGCAGAAAAATTCACCTTAACACTTAGCCGCGAAACAGTGCCGTTAGGATTGAGGCGAATTAAATCCACCGAATCCATTTCTGCCCGCGATTTATTAAAACCTCCCGCTGCTACCAGCGCTTGATTTAAAGTAGTGTTGGGCACTAAAGCAAAAGACCCCGGTTTGACGATTTCTCCCACCAGACTAACCTTAATCGAATCCGGTGAAAAATTAGAAGTAGCAACTTGTGCGCCTTCGAGTGCATTGAGATTTTCGGCTTTGGGAACAATTACCGTATCTCCCTGTTGCAGTGTTAAATCTTGGGATACATCTCCCGCTTCCAAAAGTTGCCACAAATTCACATTAATAATTTGTTCGGTGCCCGCCCGCGTCAGGCGGCGAACTTGTATTTGTCTGATATCAGCTACCGGCGTAATGCCGCCCGCCATTTTAATAGCCCTAGTTACAGTTTGCTGCAAAACATTTTCCCCTCCACCGTCCGTTTCCTTAGCAGCAAACAAACCAGAATCTGCACCCGATTCATTCTCTTGTAACCTACTTTGAAGCTCTTTTGCCAGAGTATAAGTACCGGGTCGAGTTACTTCGCCCACTACAGCAATATTAATTGGTTGAGTGCTTTGCCCGGTAATGTTAGCTACTGCTAAAGTCGGTGCTTCTTGGCGGTTGAGGCTAGTTACAGTGGGAATAAATATTGTGTCGCCGTCGCGCAAAGTCATATCGGCGCGCAAATCGCCGTTTTGCAATAATTCCCACAAATCCACACTGATAATTTGTTCTGCTGCGTTGCGCTGGGGGCGGCGGATTTTGATTTGCCGCACGTCTGCTGACTGGGTAATTCCGCCCGCCAGTCGCAGCGCCCGCGATATTGTGGGCATTTGAGTGCCTATTTGCTCTGATGTGCCTCCAGGGCCTGCTGCTGAAGATATTGTATAGGCTCCAGGGCGGTTGATTTCGCCTGCGATCGCAATTTGTAAAGGACGCGCAGCCAGGAGTTTCAGCGTAACCCAAGGACGTTTGAGATATTTGCCGTATCGCTCCTTGACAGCATTAGAAGCTTGTTGTAAGGTCATTCCAGCCACTGATAGGCTGCCAATTAAGGGCAAACTCAGGGAACCGTCAGCCTGTACTTGGTGTTGACCGTTGGGGCCGCTGTATTCTGGGACGTTGAAAATGTCCATTTGGATGCGATCGCCCGCGCCCAAAGTGTAAACTTCCGATCGTACACTCGAAGGTGTACTGGCCGGAAATGACGGAAATCCTGGCGCTGCGGGTACCGGTACGGGAATCGGAGAACCCGAAGCAGGAGGAGGAGGAAAAGAAGGAAGAGGAGGAGAAGAAGGGGAAGGAGGAGGAGAAGGAGGAGAAGGAGGAGGAGGAGGCAAAAACTGGGCCGCCGCCGGATAGGATCCCACTACCACCGCCAGCACTGACACTGTTAAACTTTGGAAAATTAAATTTTTGACTGCATTACTTACGGCATAAACCTGTTTGCAGCTTTTGCTGAAAACTTCTCCCTCAGACCCTTTCCTGCAAAGATAAGGGAGAAAATCTCCCCTTTTCCTCTTTGCCAAGACAATCGAAGGGTGAGGTTTTTTCTCAAGTTGCACGCCGCGCGAAGAACTGTTCACCACCATCGCTTTTTGCCCCTATCCTCTTCCTAGCCCGCCAAGATTAAATGTAACCCAACTGTTCCAACTTGCTCAGAACTTTTTTGACACTATCTTCCAAACTTTCCTCGTCTGTGCAACAAACAATCTCGGGATTGAGGGGTGCTTCATAGGCATCGTCAATGCCCGTAAAACCCTTAATCTCTCCTGCTCTCGCCTTAGCGTACAGCCCTTTGACATCGCGTGCTTCGCACACTTCTAACGGGGCTTTGACATACACCTCAACAAAATTTGGCTCCATTGCTCTAATTTCGTCGCGAATGGCTCTGTAGGGGCTAATAGCTGCCGTCATTACCACCACTCCATTGCGGCTGAGTAGGTTCGCGACAAATCCAATCCGCCGAATATTAGTATCTCGGTCTTCCTTGCTAAATCCCAAGCCTTTTGACAAGTTGGTGCGAACGACATCTCCATCCAATATTTCAACTTTGCAGCCTCGGGCCTTCAATTCTGGTTCGAGAGCTTTGCTGATAGTTGTCTTCCCGCAACCGCTGAGTCCGGTAAACCACAAAATAAAACCTTTTTCCATTTTCAACCATTAATAGGTAACTGGGAAATTATAGGATGTAAAACTTTCTATATCTATTCTCCCTTTTCTATCTTATCGTGGTTTGCGGTGTCATCTTGATAAGATTTGCCTGCGAAAAATGAGGACTCAAAACTTGCGAGCTCTGCGGTCATATCACCACAAAAATGCGCGACAGCCATATAATTTTCGATATATTCTTTGTAAAGACTTAACAAATTCAAATCAAAGTCGCGATCGATCGCAAACCTCGAAGATCTAACAGTATATTTACGGCATTGAACACTTAAAATTATTATAAATATCGAGCATATATCCGTAGATTAACGGTACTCAACATTTGATATTATCACAAGTGTTGAAAATATATCCGTATATTCACGGCACAAATTGCTGGTAATTATCACAAGTGTTGAAAATATATCCGTATATTCACGGCACGGCTCGCCTATATAAGCCTTGAACAATCCCAAATCTCCAATCTCCAATCCTATTGCCTATGTTTCCCGTCTTAAAAGCAGATGTTTTAGTAGTTGGTGGCGGCACCGGCGGCACTTCAGCAGCAGTCCAAGCAGCCCGCCGAGGTGCCAAAACTATTTTAGTCAGCGAATTCCCCTGGCTGGGAGGAATGCTGACTTCGGCCGGCGTTTGTGCCCCCGACGGCAACGAATTAGCAGCATTTCAGACTGGTTTGTGGGGCGCGTTTCTCCGGGAACTTGAGCAGCGACAGCCGGGAGGTTTGGATTGGGGCTGGGTCAGTTTTTTTACCTACGATCCCCGCATCGGTGCTGAAATTTTTGCTAATTGGGTTAAGTGTTTGCCGAACTTGCAGTGGATTTCTGGACAAACAGCTCAAGATGCGATCGTTGAAGACAACAGAATTTCTGGGGTGAGATTTGCCGATTTTACGGTTTCTGCCAAAATCACTTTGGATGCAACGGAATTGGGAGATTTGCTGGCTTTAGGGGATGTTGGACATCGCTGGGGTTGGGAATTCCAAGCAGAGTGGGGAGAACCTAGCGCGCCGATCGCCTCTAACGATCTCACACAAAGGTATTCGGTGCAAGCTCCAACTTGGGTGGCCATCATGCAGGATTTTGGCGAGGGCGCGGTGGCGCCAGAAATTCCCGCGCCGCCTGTTGACAATCCCGATCGATTTTTCGATGCTTGGAAAGATTACACTCCCGAACAATTTCTCAATTACGGCCGACTTCCTGGGGGATTGTTGATGATTAATTGGCCGATTTGTGGTAATGATTATGGTGAAAAGGTCGATCGACTAATTGAATCCCAAACATCCCGAACAGAATTCCTCCAAGAAAGTCTCTGGCACAGCCAAAGTTTCGCCCGCTTCATTCAAACCCAACTCGGCCCCCGCTACGGTTTGGCACCAAATATTTTCCCCGTTTCCCATATCGAAAATCAATCAAATTCTTCCCTACTTTCTGCCTTCGCCTTGCACCCCTACTACCGAGAAAGCCGCCGTTTGCGAGGGATAAGTACAGTCAAAGAACAAGATATTTTGCCGGTTGTCGGGGGTAGAGTCGCGAAATTGCCGATCGATTCTGAGGGAATTTGCGAGACAATTGCGATCGGCAACTATGCCAACGATCACCATTACACCAGCGGCGACATTCCCTTGCAGCCCAAATCCATCCGCTGGGGCGGCCGCTGGACTGGCACTCCGTTTACAATTCCCTACAGTGCGCTAATTCCTGCGAGTACAGACGGATTGCTAGTCTGCGAAAAAAATATTTCCGTGTCTCACATCGCCAACGGTGCAACTCGCTTGCAGCCTTTGGTGATGAATATCGGACAGGCGGCGGGGATGGCGGCGGCTTTGTGTGCGGAAGTTGGATGTGCGCCGCGCGATTTGCCTGTCAGAGTTTTGCAGGAAGCTTTGCTGCAAGATTCCGAGGCGAGGGCGGCAGTTGTTCCTTTATTTAATTTGACACCGGATCGATCGGACTGGCTACATTGGCAACGCTATTATCTCGATCGACCTCAAGCATATCCCGCCAGCGGCGAATGTCCTGTGTCAGTCAAAAACGATCGAGAAACCCGGTTTCTCAACGAAAGTTCTGTATCTGTGTTTGAACCGAGAACCTTGACATTTGAACCCAGTGTCTGTGCAACTCCCAGCAGTACAACAGCAAATACCGAGAGTGAATTTTCGGGCATTTTCCGCCGTCTGGGCCCACAAGACTGGACACTGACGCTGACAAGTCCCCCATCCTTAGCCGATCGAACTTGGCAACTCGTGACTTTGGACTGGGAAACCGACAGATTGTTAGAAAGTTGCGAAACCGAAAAGCCTCTGACGGTATGGGGCAGGCTGAATTTTGCTGGTGCTTGGCTGCGGTTGGGTGCAGTAACATGGAAGGGGTGAGGTTTTTTGCAAAGTTCCGAAAATTGTCAGAAATTTATCCTGATGGATGGGGGGAAGTCTGTATCAGGTTATAGACACTGACACGGATACTACCCATGCACACCTACACTGCAATTGCTTTACTGAGCCTGTTGGGCATTACCTTGAGTGCCAGCGCCGATCGATATTTTGAACGCCTAGTGGAACTGCTCGTAATTGCCACTGCTGATTATATGTTCTTGGCGTCCACTCAATCACAAAAAGGCGATCGTTCTCCAGAAAGAGGCAGCGGACGCAGAGAGTTTGCTCAGCACGATCTTTACACACATTACATACCAGCTTAATGGCATAGGACGAAAGAAAGTTCTGCAAATGAGTGGGTTTCGGCCGCCCGTGTCGATCTGATTTTCTGGGATTCTGGTTGGTCACGTTCGTCTGGCAACTGCACTTCTTGTTGACAGTCATAAAAATAATACGGGATGCGGGAAACGAGCGAGTCTTTAGACCTGAGAGGGAAGCTACTCGTGCGGTTTTAACCGCCGCGGTATTAAAAATGTGCTACAATCTAGATTGTGAGTAAGAACAAAAACATCTACGTGTTGAAGCATCCTAGTATCGGAGAAATCCCGGCTCCTATGAAACAACGGTTAGGTTTAAGTCCTAACGTCAGTATGACAGGAAAGAGCAAATAATGGCAGGTTGTGGAGCGTACCGCGTCTTGGCCTATCGTGATGGATTCTGAAAGCATTAAAAACACAATCATTAGCTAGTAACTATCGCTTGACGATTTGTGACTAAGTAGACGGCGTTTGACGGTCGTAGCGAGAGTTTTACTCGCGTTCGCAGAATCTCAGT
Organism: Microcoleus sp. CAWBG27; assembly: GCF_020883145.1. NCBI lineage: Bacteria > Bacillati > Cyanobacteriota > Cyanophyceae > Oscillatoriales > Microcoleaceae > Microcoleus > Microcoleus sp. CAWBG27. The sequence continues at coordinate 57,027 of NZ_JAHREU010000015.1, read as the reverse complement.
GGATTCAGCCCTGAGAGTGTCAATAGGATATTTTTTGCGTGTTAAAAATAATAGCAGATCGAGCTGCAACCGCCATCTATCTAGAGATTTACTCTTGCGATATTTGGCGGTTTTGTCTGTTCCAGCCTAGAGATATATTCTACTTATTAATATAGGCAACTAAAATTTATTTGGGCTCACACAATTTTAAAATAGAGGACTTATGTATAGCCTTTCGACTTCCCGACGTACTCATGGGCATAGGGGATAGGGCATAGGGCATAGACCAAATCGGTCAAACCGGGCATACCTCACTTTTTCGATAACCGTTATATTAAGACGAAAGAAACCAGTTTTTGCACCTCATATATAAACTACCACAACGCAAGATTTTCATCAAAAACTGCTGGTTAAGCGGAGTCGAAACCCGGTTTCTGCTCGCCCCTGCGTCCAGGACTAAAATCAAATAATTCTCCCATCATGTTTTTTTGGGTAGTCTGGCAAATTCAAGGAAATCAATCCTGATGAGCAAGGGAAAAGTCCGTATCTGTAAATAGACACTGATACAGATACTACCCATGAAAAACTACCCTGCAATTGCTTTGCTCAGCCTGTTGGGCCTTAGCTTGAGTGCTACCGCCGGTCTATCCATAGAATCCCCAGCCGCACAGCTAGAAACTTCTACAGCTCAATATATGTTATCAGCGCAAACTCAACAAAGAGGAGATCGCGCTCCCCGCAGAGGCACCGGACGGTATGATTTGATGCAGGTCAACACTGACACTCAGGCACTATAATAATTTCGATCGCATTGCCAGAAAGCTAGTTCCGCAACTGACTTGTTTCTGGTTTCGAGGCTGGTTTCGAGGTCGCCCGTGTCGATCGCATCTGATTTTCTGGGATTTATAGTTTGTCAGGTTCGTCAGGCCACTGCACTTTTTATTGATACTCCCTAGAAGATTTTTTTTGTAATAAATGTCACAATATAAACTGGAGCTGCCATCTACGTAGAGATATATTCTCGTAGGTGGCGGTTTTGTATTGAAAATGCTCTTTCTCTTTTTCCCATTCTCCCCCTCTCTGAGTCGCCTCAAATTCTTCCGATCGCAATAGTTCTTTACGTTTTCCCCCCACAGGTGGGGTTTAATTTTTAACCGCTGCACTATAATTGACGTGCGATAACTAACTTAATATATAGCTACACCCTGAGTGCAGAGGGTGCAGCTCTCGACTTAAATTCGCCAATAAGAACCACTTATTCGGTGTCGATCGCCTTTAAGGCAAGGCCCGAGTGATATCAGGAAAATTAATCTGCCTGAATCTTAGGGTAGCTGCCAAGCTTTCCGGCGACTGTCGGCTATGCTTGATTCGGCGGTCTCGCAATATTTTTTTTTATGGAGGATGAAAAGATGCCTCCAAGTTTTACTATTTCGGAGATTGTGATGAAAAATGACTCTTTAGATCTGGTCAAAAGCCTGAGCCCCAGTGCAATGGATCAGATCATGCTATATCTGGCGTTTAGCGCCATGAGAACCAGCGGACACAGGCACGGAGCGTTTCTAGACGCGGCTGCAACGGCAGCTAAGTGTGCCATTTATATGACCTATATGGAGCAGGAAAACAACCTGCGGATGACCGGACACTTGCATCACATTGAGCCTAAACGGGTGAAAGTGATCGTCGAGGAAGTCCGGGAAGCTCTGACCAAGGGAAAATTGCTGAAAATGCTGGGTTCCCAAGAACCTAGATATTTGATTCAGTTTCCTTATGTCTGGCTGGAACAGTATCCTTGGGTTCCGGGACGCCCTCGGATTCCGGGAAACAGCTTGACGGCGGATGAGAAAAAATATCTCGAAGGCAAGATTCCTCCCAATCCACCTGATGCTCAATTGATCAATTCTTTTCAGTTTATGGAATTGATCGAGTTTCTGCATAGACGATCGCAAGAAGAAATGTCAGCAGAAAGGCGAATGCCTTTAAGCGAAGCTCTAGCAGAACACATCAAGCGCCGCTTGATCTATTCCGGAACCGTGACTCGCATTGACTCTCCTTGGGGAATGCCTTTTTATGCCCTCACCCGCGCTACTTACTCTCCCGCAGAACAGGAAGAGCGCACTTTTACGATGGTGGAGGATACGGCTAGATATTTCCGACTGATGAAGGATTGGGCGGAAAAACAACCGAAGGTGATGCGAGTTATGGAGACTTTGGATGTTCCAGCGGAACGGCTAGAACAGGCTGTTGAGGAATTAGATGAAATTATTCGTAATTGGGCCGATCGCTATCACAAGCGGGGCGAACCAACGATGATTGTACAAATGGTTTTTGGGCCAAAAGACGACGATTAGTCAGTTGACAGTTGACAGTTGACAGTTGACAGTTGACAGTAGTCAGTAGTCAGTAGTTATTGGTCAGTAGTTATTGGTCAGTAGTTATTGGTCAGTAGTTATTGGTCAGTAGTTATTGGTCATTGGTCATTGGTCAGTAGTTATTGGTCATTGGTCATTGGTCGATCGCTTGAAACTAATGACTAAGGATTAATAACTAATGTTTCTGGGCGCAGAAACCGGGTTTTTTACGACAATAATGCGTTAATGCCTGGAATTTTTGTCAAAAACCCGGTTTCTTGGGTCGCGATCGCCTCCAGGATTGACTAAGCGAAAAAAGTTCTCCAAGCGGAGGCTAGGACGATCGCTGCGATCGCTCCGATGAGTGTATTGAAAAAATTCACTACCTCGTTCGTTAGCCACTCAAACTTTGATTGCACCGTCGCACCAATCACGCTCTCGATGTTCGTAGCAACAAAAGCTGCAACAACACAAAAAACAATTCCTGTCAAGTCAATTACACCCACAGCCCAACTCACAAGAGCAATCAGGATCGATCCGACAATACCTGCGATCGTTCCTTCCAAGCTGACGGCCCCTTCCGTACCCCTAGGTACAGGCTGCAAGGTAGTAATCAAAAACGTATGCTTCCCGTAAGCTTTGCCGATTTCGCTAGCGCAGGTATCGGAAAGTTTGGTGCAGAAACTAGCCGCATAGCCCAGCAACAATAAGGAAATCACAGCATCTTGTGGCACAGGCATCTTGCCTGTGTCTCCTAAAATACCGCCTGTGTCTCCTAAACCTGTGTCTCGGAAAATACATAATGCCAAAACTGCCACAGCACAAAGAGTAGCCGTTAAAGCCGAACCCCAGACATTTTCCGGGCCTCGGGCTCCGGAACGCTTTTCGGCAATACCTTCAGCTTCTTTTTGGGCTTTGCCGATGCGGGTAACTCCAGATCCGACGAGAAAGTAGAACATGACCACAGCATAGCCTTGCCATCCCAAACTGCCCCAGATGATGACACCCAGCAGCCAACCGTGGAGTTGTCCAGCCGGAGTAAGCAATTTTTTGGGAGCAAGGGTGGCGATCGCGAGTAAAAATGTATTCAGGGCGATCGCCACCAGCCAAGGATTAGACCAAGATAAATAATTAAAGAACAATTCTGAATTCTGCAATTGGTACCTCCATGAGCCAAGTCATATTTCATCTTGCCTTCCCCGTGACAGATATTGAGCAAACCAAAGCCTTCTACGTAGACGGGCTCGGCTGCGAATTAGGTCGCGAATCACCGAATTCGGCGATTATGGGTATGTGCGGCCATCAAATAGTCGCCCACGTCAGCCGCGAACCTTTGACACCTCAGCGAGGTATCTATCCCCGGCATTTTGGGTTAATTTTCACGAACGAAGCTGACTGGGAAGGATTGTTAGAAAAAGCCCAGCAAAACAACTTGAATTTCTATCAAGAACCGAGACGGCGATTTGTCGGTTTGCCCACAGAACACCGCACTTTCTTCTTAGAAGACCCTTTCCACAATATACTGGAGTTCAAGTATTACTGCGAAGCTGAAGCAATTTTTGGCCGCAGCGAATACGCTGAAGTCGGCGATACTGTTTAGTAAGGTACGTTGTTGCGCTTGGGCGCTCTTATAGCGGTTCTCAGAAACATGAGGTATGTTGTTGGGCTTCAGCCCTCTTAGTTTAAGGGTTATATAAGCTATCAGTCATACCTCATCTTTTTGAGAAAGGCTATATACGCAAGAGCGCTGAAGCGCAACAACGTACCTAAGAATTAATCCCGATATTAGGTCAGTAACGCAAGTGCTATGTAATTGAGAATTTCTATTTCGGGGCCCCCTACTACTTAATTATGATTTTCAATGGTTCTGAAAGTGCCTCAGCAACCGCTTTTAAACTGCTAGAATGCCTCGCCATCATCGCATGGGCGAATACAGACAATTTTACTTCTTTCGCCGCCGATATTTGCGAACTAGAAGCAGGGACAATGATGAAATCCCAATCTGTCCAAATCGAAGTAAAATTCATCTTTTCTAACAACGCAACATCTCGATTTAAATCTTCCAGAAAAGCACTGCCCGGACGCATTTGAACGCAGCCTTTTCCCCAGAGAGTGTAAGCCGTCCAAGTACCGCTGTGAGGCGAAGATATGGCAATAAAGCGCTGAACTCGGTTAATTCCGCCTAACCTTTGCAGGTAGTAACGAGTTACTAAACCGCCCATACTCAATCCTACGATATCTAAAGGTTGTTGTGGCTCGAAATTTTTGTCTATATAATTTGCCATTTGTTTGGCTAATTCGTCGATGCTGGCGTTGCCCCATTGGGGCGAGAGATCTAGGGTGTAAACTGACCAGCCTAAATCTCTTAGGTAGGCAGACATTTTGTAAAAAATTCCTGATTTCCTGAAAATTCCGTGAACTAGCAAGACTGGATTGCTGCTGAAATTGCTATTCATTTTTAAGTAGGAACTTTATTTTTAATCGGTGCTTTTAGTTCTTCTACTAATGCGTTAATACTTTGGGATTCTGTCACCATTTGGCGGTGCAGCATTACGTTAAGTTTGACTTCTTTCCCTACTGGCATTTGGGAGCTGTGCGACGGTAAAATCATGATGTCAAAGGGCGTCCACATAGATGTAAAATTTATGCGTTTGAGTACGGTTACATCTTGGTTCAAATCGCGCAACAAGCCACTATCGGGGCGCATATCCAGGTATCCTGGTAGGCCCAGGGAATAGGCAGTGAGGGTTCCTTTGTGGGGGGAAGATATGGTGATGAAACGCTGGACTCGGTTAATGCCTCCGAGTCGCTGGACGTAGTAGCGGCTGACGATGCCTCCCATGCTGTAGCCTACTATGTCGATCGCCTGTTCTGGATCGAACGTCTCAGAAATGTAGTCTGCCAGTTGCTTGGCTAGGGAGTCGAGGCCGAGGCTGCCGTCGTTGGGGGTGAGGTTGAGGCTGTGGACACACCATCCAAGTTGGGTGAGGCGGGCGGACATTTTGTCAAAAATAGTCTTTGTGTCCCAGATGCCGTGGATGAGGATGACGGGATTGCGATCGAGCGAACTGTTCATTTGAAAAGAAAATTGCTTGCCGATTACAGCATAAATTACTCCCCTAGGGAGTTTGACCCCTACTAGGACAGCTAGCGAATCGGATCTAGGTATCGCGAGCCAATAGCAAATCAGTCATAAATTCTGAGATAATCGTAAATAAGTGCAAAGTTAAAACTGGCATTACTGAGTAAAAATTACTAGAAGCTCTGCATTTTTAATCAAAAAATGTAAATTTTGATTAAGAAATATAGACAAAGGTTTCCTTAGCTCGTAATCTAACTTTGTTGACAAACTCGTACAAATTTCTCTAAAAAAACAAAAGGAGTAAGTCTAATGTTTGGTTTTATCAAAAATTTCTTCGGTGGTATTTTCGGCTTTTTCGCTGGACTGTTGGGCTTGAAAAAGTCTGAATATTTCCTAGATTTGGGCGAATCTTCGGATAAAGAACCTGCGAAGGTTGAGCCTGTTGCTGTAGCACCGGCAAAAGTTGAGGCTGTCAAGTCTGAGAAGTCTGAACCGGCGAATAAAGCTAAGGTAGAGAAAAAGTCTAAGAAAGAAAAAGAACCAGTCGCTAGCGCTGCTGCTAAGACTTCGGAAGCGCCGAAGGTACCTGCTGCTGCAACTAACGGCAAAGTGTCGAGTCAAGCTGAACCTGTTCTGACTTTTGCTCCTAATAATTTAATGCCGACACCAACTGCAAATCGTCGCACCCCAGGCCCAAGCATGAATAATTTCCGGGAAATGGCTCGTCAGGTGAAAACCAAGTAGCAAATTGGTAATTCGCAATAGGGAATTGGGCATTAGATAATTCCAAATGCTGGAGTTAAAAAATTAAAAATGGGATTCCTCATTTTTAATTTTTAACTCTTTTTTTATTCCCTATTTCCTGGGTGTCTGAGAAAGGCTAACCCGCTGTATAGCTGGAAAGCCGAGTCCCAAGGAGTTTCGGATTTGCGCTCTACATCTACATGAGATTCGATTTTGCTTAACATATGCGTATAATCGAGAACTGTCTCCGCAAAGGGAGTAAATTCCGACCAAACTGTAACGTCAAGCTGTTGGTCAAATATTTCTAGCAAGTGATTCCAGTTAATTCTGGTCGTACTTTGAGGCATTTGTGGGGATTTTTTGACTCTGGATGTTTTGTTTTTTGACTGCGGTGAAGCTACGCTAGTTGCTGAACTTTGAGTGAAGTCAACGCCTTGTTTAAATTCGTAACTTTGGTCGCAAATTCGCAGAATGGAGTTGCGGCTGGGAATGTGCAAGTCGCAGATTTGAGCGTAATCTTGGGTGATTTCTTTGTGACGAAATTGCTCGTTTCTGCGGTTGGGAGAGTAGTCCATGATTTCAATGAACATTGGCAACAATCCTTCTACTCTCTGGCTGACTTCTGACCAATTAAATTCAATAGAACCAAGTCTATCTAGGTTATCTTTACAAACAACCGCTGGAGAAGAGAGAGACTGGAAGTGTTGCACTCGGAAAATTTGGATGTTTTTAATGTCGGCTAGGGTTGCCCAAAATACGGGAATGCCGGCGTTGAGAAGTTCTTGGCCGTAAATTCGGAGTTCGGCGATAGGGCCGGTTTTGTAGAGTCTCCAGCCGCGGCTTTGGATTTGCATCCGGGTTGTGTAGGCGTCGATTTTGAAGATTCTGCTGATATTTTGTACGGCTGCGGGTTTGTCTTCGGGACTCACTGGTTCGAGGATGAGGAGTCCGGGTTCTAGGCTGCTGGGGTCGTTTTTGGCAGTTTCGATGGCTTGTTGGCGGAGGTTTTGTTGTGCGGTTTCAATGCGTTGAATGCCTTGGCGGGCCTGGGAAACGATTTTGGGGTTGGTGATGTCGCGGAGTATTTGTTTGTAGGTGGTTTGGGCTTTGTCGGGGTTGTTGGTGAGTTCGTAGTAACGACCGATGTAGTATTGTACCCAAGGATTTTCGGGGGATTCTTTTTGCAGTTGTTTGATGAGTTGGGCGGCTTGTTTGTAGTCTTGGCTTTCGAGGGCGGTGGCTATTTCGTGGATGTCTGTCATGGCGGTTGGGGGAATGGGTGTGTTTCTATCTTGGCTGATGTTTGGTTGGTTCCGCCAGTGATTAACAAGTTTTGCTTTGATGTTTGTGGGTGATTTTCGGCTGTTTGCAAGGATAAGATTTAGATTTTATAACCGCGGATGAACGCGGATGTGTCCTGAGAAGTGCTATATAATATTTGGGCTGGTGTTTGTTAAAGTTGATTGGAATTAATGCTGAGGGTGTATGAACCTTTGCTGGTGCGATCGAGTCCTTGAACAACTATTTTGTAAGTGCCGTTACTGGGTAACTTGGCGGTTATTTGGGTTTCTCTCTTGTTGACGCGAACGGCTTTGATATCTGCAATTTTGTTGCCGCTGGGTGCGATGAGTGTGATGAAGTGCTCGAAGGATCTGCTTTTGAGGTCGATGGTGATGGATTGATTTGCACCTCCCTGGAAGCTGTGTTCGCGGTAGAAGCTGCCGTTGGGAAGGCTGGGATCGCCGTCTTTGAGGGTTCCGCGTTGCTGTAGGAGGGAAAGGGAGGTGAGTTTTGGTCGATCGACATTTTTGAAATCTAAGCCATAATTTGTCATGGGTGTATCAAGACCATTTCCTTCTCTGACTGTGACGATAAAGGCAGTTTGGTTTTTGGTATCTCGGACTATTTTATCAATAAAATTGGCTTGTATTTTGGGTTGATTTAAATGTTTTGGTTGGTCAAAATTGGGTTTTGATATACACAGAACCACGCCTCCATCTTGATAGCGGGCGCTGTAGAACCAATATTTTTGACCGTTAGTTGTGAATTCGTTTCTGAAGAAGATAGTGTATCTTTCAAGTTGGGGTAGTTGTTGGTTGGGGCGACAATTTTTATCGATGTTGATTTCGGTGGTTGATGGCTGTCGCTGGGCGAAAACTGCTGGGATGCTGGCGGTGGCTAAGACTGCTGAGATAATGGCGGTGATTGTGGGCGATCGCATTTTCATGAATTATACTCCCGTTTTTTGATTTTCTTTGAACCGTAGATGCACGCAAGTTAACGCAGATGTCGGAAAATTAATCTTTGTTACGATCGAGGTTTTGTTGGATTCTAAATTTTATTATTTTTCTCGAATAACTTGATACATTCTGTCAGCCTTTGTTTGCCATTTACCTGAATGTCTGAACCATTGAGTCTCTGAAAACCATTTAAATCTATAGATTTAATCTGATAAAATTTATGTCCTGCGGGGCCGTCCGTGAACTCAATAACGGTGGGATCGATCATAGTGTTTGCATTAATATTACCTCGAAAACAGTAACGATAACTTGTATTTCTTTGGTAGCCAAATCCTGTGACAGTCTTCTTGGATTTCCTTAAGAATATGTACTCTTTACCGGGCTGATTTGTTTTGCTTGTTTGTCCGTAAAAGTAGTCGCCATTGGGGATGCTTTGAATTGTCGGTGTGGATTGTGCTAGGATTGGGAGGGAAGCTGCACTGAAGATTACTAAGTTGATTGTGAAGCTTAAGGGCGATCGCCTTTTCATCATTGTTTATCTCTGTAAATATTTCTCTAATTCGGCTGTACGCTGTTTAGTAGCTCGCTCTAAACACTCATTCAGAAAGCCTTGGAACCCACTACCACCGCGATTTCTATACACTTCAAATTCGCAGCTATTATCTCGCACTTTGATCCAGCCTAATTGTGCTTCCGCAAGTAGGGCTTTCTCTTCCTTGCTCAACTTAGCCATCAGTTGTTTATAAACATCATTCAGCCGCTTGTCTGCGAGTTCATACCTCAACCGAATACAGGTTCTGACTTCCACATCTCCTTGGGGCCGATCGCAATTAATCTGTTGAGCGATCGCAGAGTGCTCAGATTGTGCGAAAACTGATGTTGTAGCTAACATTGTCAAAAGCGCGATTGACCAAAAGAGCGATCGGCTTTTCCTTAAATTTCTTTTCATTGCCCTTAAACACCTATTTTACGAATTCTCTTAACACAAGACAGATTTGATATAATAAATTTAAAACTTTTTTTTACATTTGGCTGTTCGCCCTGTCGATGGGATTGCCAAAGTATGTTTGATAGCTGCATTTACTGCCGCCATATTTGACCAAGTACCAATTTTGCGATCTATTTCAACTTCTAGAAGCGTCACCAGATTGTCTGTCATGATTACGGAATCAGCTAACAATCGTGTTTGCTGGCCTTCCGGTGTTGCTAGCGAAACAAAAACCCGGCTTGGGTGTCCTGCACGAGCTAAATTGCTAGTAATCATCGCCGTAATAGTTTGTCCTAAACCAGTCCCCAGATTGTCAGCTTGAACTATCAAAACTGGACGGCGTTTCGCAGTCCGCAAATCAGCATTGGGAAACAGAGCCAGCACTACATCACCTCGCCTATAAAGCATCGTAAGCATCCATTTCAGGTCGTTCCCAATCCTCTGCAAACCTGCTCAACCTTACCCGTAAATCTCCTGCTTGTTGCCGATCGATACCGCGAGATTGCAGCTCTACTAATCCTGATTCTGCCAGAAAAGTAACGATAACTTTCCCTTCAGTTAAGTCGCCCGGAGTTTCCAATAACACAACTTTGCCGTCTCGGTATATACCCTTTACTGATTTTAACATTTTAGTTTTATGCCTAATGAGTCATTGACATTTTAGCTTCGTTTACAATATCTAGCACTTCAGGGAGATATTTTTTGGGATGGGTACTTTTCAAAAGCGGCTCCTACCAAGGATAAGGCCACCATTGGTGCTGTTACCGCCCTCAAGATTCTCCTACCCAAAGAAACAGGTTCAAAACCAAACTCGATCGCCCTTTCCACTTCTCCATCAGTCCAGCCACCCTCCGGGCCAATAGCTATGACGATCGATAATTCTCCCCGATAATCTTGCTCCCCCCTTATTAAGGGGGGCTGGGGGGGATCTTCCCCATCTTGCTCCCCCCTTAGCAAGGGGGGCTGGGGGGGTTCTAAATTACCAATCAAACAATCCCACAAATGGCGATTGTCCCCGCGAGCAACACAAATAAATCGATTTTTTTGATAGCAATCTTTGACAGCCAAATCAAAGGGAATAGGTTCTAAAACCGTCGGCACAATTTGACGTTCCGACTGTTCGGCGGCCTCCGCAGCAATTCTTCTCCAGCGATCGACTTTTTGAGGACTCGGTTTGAGCAAAGTGCGATCGCTCGTCACGGGTACAATATTTGTCACTCCCAACTCCACCGCTTGTCTCACAACCTCGTCAAACCCGTTTCCCTTGGGCAATGCAGCCATCAAAGTCACCTCGACGGTAAGCTCCCTGTTAACCGCAATCTCCTCTGTTATCGATGCAATTAACCCTGTTTCCTGGGCTTCTAGAATTGCTGACCACCAATGTCCTCGGCCGTCCATTGCTATAAATCGATCGCCCTGGTTTAATCGCAACACTCGATGTAGATAATGCTGTTGTTCGACGGTTAGGTTGATGGTGCGATCGCACATTTGAGCGGGATTTATTGCTAATCTTTGTAATTGAGACATTGAATTTTAGATTGCTCGTTTTCTATTAGATTTATTTTTTTTAACCGCAGAGAACGCAGAGAACGCAGAGGAAGAAACGAGACTTTAGGTTTGTAGTGAGGACTTCAGTCCTTTCTCTTGCGTTTGTAGTGAGGACTTCAGTCCTTTCTCTTGCGTTTGTAGTGAGGACTTCAGTCCTTTCTCTTGCGTTTGTAGTGAGGACTTCAGTCCTTTCTCTTGCGTTTGTAGTGAGGACTTCAACCCTGGGTGTGACTTTTAGTCAATTAGGACTAAAGTCCTTACTACGAACCAAGAAAGCTGTTCAGAAATCATAAAGGCAAAGCATTTACAACCGGAATTATTTGACAAATCCAAGCTTTTGTCTGCAAATGCTTTGCCCTTATATTAATTTTGTGTGAGGTTTATCTGATGCGATCGAAAATTGACAATCGAAAATCCGCTTATCCTTCCTCCTTAATCTTCTTCAAATAAGTGGAAATTGCCTCTGTAGCTAGCTGGGTGATTGGCTTGCCCTGACGGGCTGCTTCTTCCTTTAGCTGGTTGTAGATTTCATCGCGGACACTGATTCGACGGCGGACTTTACCACCGCCAGCAGTGGCAGTCTCGTTTTCATCGCCGTTACTAGACGTAACTTCTAATTCATTAATCTCAGTTGTCATCGAGTCAGCAGATTGGTGATTGGTTACAAATTGACGGATAGATTCTAACCCAACGCGATCGCAAAAATCGCCAAAACTCTCGCTTTGTTGCCGTTTTTGCTTGAAATAAACAAAAATTGGCTCCAGAAAAGCTTCAAAATCATTGACGTGCAGCTTTTCCTCAATTGGTTTTGCCAGCCGCGTCTGGGAAGGAGAACCGCCCAGCCAAATCTGGTAGGATTCCGGGGAACTCCCGACAAAACCCAATTCTGCCATATAAGGACGAGCGCATCCATTGGGGCAACCCGTCATCCGCACTACAAAATGCTCGTCTGGTAAGCCAACTTTGGTCAAACTCGCCCGAATCCGCTCTAAAATGCTGGGAATCACGCGCTCGGATTCGGTAATTGCCAGCCCGCACGTCGGCATGGCGGGACACGCCATCGCATAGCGTACCAAAGGATCGATCGCAGTTTCTGCTTTAATGCCGCTGCGATCGAGTATTCCCTGAATTTCTGATTTGATATCTGGGGAAATATCGTAAATCGTGACGTTTTGGTGCGGTGTCACCAGCAGGGGCACATTGTACTTCTGCACGATTTCCCGCAAAGCTGTTTTTAGCTGAAATGAGCCTTCATCCTTAATCCGGCCGTTTTCTACGGAAATGCCGACAAACAGCTTGCCGTCGCCTTGTTCGTGCCAGCCCAAGAAATCAAAATACTTCCACTCAGGCAGCGGTTTAAACGCTTCTAGCGGTTTGCCAAAATATTCGGCTACTTTTTCTTGGAACCACTTGACGCCTTTGTCGTTAATTAGGTACTTGAGTCGGGCGTGTCGTCTGTCTGTGCGATCGCCAAAATCTCTTTGCGTTGCTACAATTGCCTTGACCAAATTGTAAACATCATCCTTGGCAACATAGCAAATCTCGTCCGCAACGCGAGCAAAAGTTTCTTCTTTATTGTGAGTGCGGCCCAAACCCCCGCCGGCAAACACGTCAAAACCTTGCAACTCGCCAGCTTCATTGGTAATTACCACCAAGCTCAAATCCTGAGAGTACAAGTCAATTGAGTTGTCTCCCGGTACAGTAACGGAACACTTGAACTTGCGCGGCATATAATGCTCGCCGTAAATCGGCTCTTCCTTGTCGTCGCTAAAGATTGTGCCGTTCGCGTTTTGCTGTCTGGCAGCCTTAACTGCGGGGTCTTCCTCAGCGGAAATAGCCTTTTCGCCATCAAGCCAAATTTCGTAATAAGCACCGGTTTGCGGTGTCAGCAAATCGGCGACATTGTTGGCGTATTGCAAAGCATACTGGTATTCTGGGCGATTTTTGTAAGGTGCTGGCGGTGCCATGACGTTGCGGTTCAAGTCGCCGCAAGCTCCCAAGGTTGACCCCATATTTTTAATAATTGAGGAAAACACTGCTTTAAGATTTTTTTTCAGCACGCCGTGAATTTGGAAACCTTGGCGGGTTGTGACGCGCAGCGTGTGGTTGCCGTATTCTTCTGATAGCTTGTCTAACGCCAAGAATAGCTGGGGTGGAACTAACCCGCCGGGATTGCGGGTGCGGAGCATGAACTGATAGTCTTTTTCTTGTCCTTTAACTCGATTGTCGCGGTTGTCTTGCTGGTACGAGCCGTGAAATTTGAGAATCTGAATCCCGTCTTCGGTGAAGTGGGTTGTTTCTTGTAACAGTTCAGTCGCAACGGGTTCTCGTAAATAGTTGCTGCGTTCTTTGAGACCTTCTGATTTCGAGGGCTTGCGCGCCGCAGGGGTTGAAGTGGTAGATGTGATCATGGGAATGTATAGTGCCAGTTATAATTAGATAAAGGTCGATCGAATATTTCTTGACAATTGGACAGTTGACAAATTTGCACTTGACAAATTTCCTCAGAAATGCTGTGGCGGATTTGTTGAGAACTAAGTTAATAACGGTAATCCGGTAGGAATTCTGATGTTGTTCTATTTTAACACGTTCGAGCCCGGGCCCCAAAAATTGTAATTAAGAGTTTATACTTTGGCTAGCTTAACTGCCGGAAACTTTAGAAATAATTAACCTCAACCTTTAAAACTATGTCACTGTATGACGAAGACACCTTTGTGGTATTAGAAACAAACCAGCCGGAGCAGTTTTTGACGGCGGTGGAACTATTAGAAAAGCTGAAAGCGGTCTTATCCCGAGAACACGAAGATTTGCCGCAGGATGTACTCAAATTCTCTTCGGTGGAAGAACAAGCTAAGTATTTAATTGATACCTATTGTGAATTAGATGTCGGGCCGGGCAAATTTTTGCAGTGGTACGCAGTGCGTTTAGAAAAATAATTTTGGTGATTGGTTGTTAGTTATTTGTTATTTGTTATTTGTTATTGGTGATTGGTTATGATAGCCAACAACTAACAACTAACAACTAACAACTAACTATTCTTCCAACTGTTGAACAGATGATACTTCAACTGCGGTAACATCGATCGTACCGGGCGGCGTCAAACGGCTAAAATGACCTTCCTCTATTTTCAAAGGTTCGCCACAGTTAGCACACTGAAACTGAGTTTGATTTAAAGCTGTGAATTCGTACTGACAAACAGGACACTTGTCCTCAATTAAATTGCGTTTCAGCCACCACTGAAGCGCGAAAAATCCTACCACAGGAGTCAGCAGCAACAAACCTACTACAATCAAAAATGATTTAACTACCCAACCCAAACCAATTGACACCAACACGCAGGCGATGCCCAGCAATATCAGCCAATTGCTAATACGGGGTAGGTTTAAAGAGATTTTGGGGGTGCCTTGGTTCACGGTGGTCTCCTTTGATGTCTTTTCAGGTAGGCGTAACTACATCCTACTCAGAAATTCAGGCGGTCGATCGAGTTAATATTTCTATTGTACACGCAGAAACCGCTCTCTACGTTACAAGTTCATCTGAGTCAGAAGCTTGAAAAATCCCTTGCAAGGATTCACACAGCGATTAAGAGCTAAATCTTGCTAGGGTTTGTTCCCTCAACCAATGCCGATCGCACCTTCGATCCTTTCCTTGAAGCATTTCCACACAAGCAACCGCTACTGCTGCCGGATCTCGGTGAGGAACTCGCCATCCCAGTTTACCATCTTGCAGCGGATCTGCCGAACCGTCTGCGTCCCCGGCGAGCACTGGTATTCCGCAAGCTAGAGCTTCTAAATACACTATACCGAAGCCTTCCTGGGAGGGCATTACATAAGCATCCGCAAGTTGGTAATGTGCTGCTAAGTCTGCTGTCGGTACAAAACCTGCAAATATAACTCTTTCGGAAACTCCCAAATCGGTGGCGAGTTTTGCTAATCTAGGGCGATCGTCCCCGCGTCCAATTACTAAGTATTTCACATTGGGAAAACTTTTGGCAATTTCCGGCAAAGCTTGAATTGTGACATCGACGCCTTTGTAACTATCAGTCGATCGCAATCTGGCGACAGTCATCAATATCTTAGCACCAGTCAGCTCGTATTTTTCTAATAAATGCAGCGGTTTGGGGCCGATAGTAAATATTTTTTCATTGACAGTACAAGGTACTATTTGGAATTTGTCGGGATTTAAGTTGTTGAGTTCGCAAGTGCGATCGCGCGTGTACCGGCTAATCGTCCAAATACTCTCAGCCTGTCTCATTGCTATTTGATATTTTAGCGGAAGTGTTTCCCAAACTTCCTTGCCGTAAGTTAAAATCGTATAGGGAATTCCCAACGGCTGGCATAATGTTTTAATGAGCGGTGCGAGTTTGATGTGACCGCAGAAAACCCGTTGAGGTCGTTTTTGCACCAAGCAAGTTAGCAATTTGGCGGCAAACTTAAAACGGCCAAGCCAAGCAGGATGAGTTTTTAAGTAAGAAAATTTGAGATTTTTTGACTTGAAGGGATTGTGACAATCTGGTGCATCTCGCAACAGCAAAACTTCTGCTTGTGGCGGAAAGTTTTTGGCTGCGCTTAGTGACAGGTAAGCTTTCAGCATATCTTGAATGTAGGATTGAATCCCGCCTTCGCTGGAAAATATTTCTAGGAAACACCACAAGTAAGAAGACTCGGCAGTTGAAACCGCGTCTGTACAAACAAAACCCGCATCGGCTGGTTGAATGCCAGAAGTCGTAGGGTGTGGATCCATGAAAAATCGCTAATTAAATACCGACAATCTTACTGGTACGTTGTTGCGCTTGGGCGCTCTTTAAATATATAAGAAAGCGGGCTTTGCTCGATCGGGGTATAAAGTTGTTGCGCTTGGGCGCTCTTTATATATGACGAAGCGCTTAAGCGCAACAACGTACCTTTGACGGGTGCCACCTCCGCGCAGCAAACCCCCGTCTCGGCTTTCAAGTCGCTCAAAAAACAAAAAGCCCCTAAACATCGCTGGTTAGGGGAGAAAATTATCAGGGTGCATCTACTAATGTGGTTAGTATAGCATCCTTTTGTGGGGTGTCACCCATCATGGGTGACACCAACGCAGTTTTTTCGATGAGAATAAATTATCTTTGAGGTGCTAAATGATTGCCAAAGCTTGTATGTCCGATCGCATTGTCGCTGTTAACCTAAGATAGGACTGACGCAAAAATCCTCAGAAAGCCTGTAGATTGGTAGATTTATGCTCGCGAAAGCCGATATTTTTCCAGAAATCGGGTTGGCGATCGGCAAGTCCTATTATTTAAAATAAATCTGTGCTAGACCTCAAATTAATCCGAGAAAACCCGCAAGCCGTACAAGAGTGCCTCAACACTCGCGGAGGCAACTACGAAATCGAGCCAATTCTGCAACTAGACAAACAGCAGCGGGAGCTCGAAGGGAAGCGATCGCAACTGCAAGCCCGCAGCAACGAAATAGCCAAACTCATCGGGCAAAAAAGAAAATCGGGTTTACCCCTTGAATCTCCCGAAATTCAAACTTTGCAAGCAGAAGGTAACGCAGTCGGCACCGAGTCGAACGAATTGCAAGCACAGGAAAAAGACTTAAAAGCTCAAATAGAAGCCTTATTGTTACCATTGCCGAACTTACCAGACAAGTCAACTCCGATCGGCAAAAATGAAGATGAAAACGTCGAAATCCGGCGCTGGGGAGACGAATACATTCCCCAAAATCCGGAGATTTTGCCGCACTGGGAAATCGGCGAAAAGTTGGGAATACTCAACTTTGAACGCGCTGTCAAAATCTCTCAACCTCGATTTGTCACCTTAGTTGGAGCCGGTGCAGCCCTGGAAAGAGCGATTATTCAATTTATGCTCGACAGGCATACAAAAGCTGGTTATGTAGAAGTAATTCCCCCACTTTTAGTTAACACCGAATCCCTCACTGCTACCGGGCAGTTGCCGAAATTTGCTGAAGAAAGTTTCAAGTGCGACCAAGATGATTTATGGTTAATTCCTACTTCCGAAGTTCCGGTAGTGAATTTGTACCGAGGTGAAATCTTGACAGCAGAACAGTTGCCAGTTTATCACTGTTCTTTCACTCCTTGTTTTCGCCGGGAAGCCGGAAGTTACGGCAAAGATACGCGAGGATTGATTCGGTTGCACCAATTTAATAAGGTGGAATTGGTGAAACTGGTGCATCCGAGTACCTCTGAGGCTGAGCACGAAAAGCTCGTGCAGGATGCTGAGGGAGTTTTGCAGGCGCTGAAATTGCCTTATCGGGCGATCGAGCTTTGTACCGGTGACTTAGGTTTCGCGGCGGCAAAAACCTACGATTTAGAGGTGTGGCTGCCTTCTGCGGGCAAATACCGCGAGATTTCGAGTTGCTCCAATGTGGCAGATTTCCAAGCGCGGCGGGCAAATATTCGCTTTAAAGAAGCGGGGAAAAAAGGTACTCAATTCGTACACGCGCTCAACGGTTCCGGTTTGGCTGTGGGGCGGACAATGGCCGCAATTTTGGAGAATTACCAGCAGCCGGATGGGACGGTAAAAGTGCCGGAAGTTCTTCAATCTTATCTCGGTCGCGAGATTTTGTGAACCAGGTATGTAGTTGCGCTTCAGCGCTCTTTTACATAGATAAGAAAGAGCGCTGAAGCGCAACTACGTACCAGGTATGTTGTTGCGCTTCAGCGCTCTTTTATATAGATAAGCAAGAGCGCTGAAGCGCAACTACGTACCTAAGAGTTTTGATTTGGGCGCTTTTTTTCAGAGATAAGCAAGAGCGCTGAAGCGCAACTACGTACCTAAGAGTTTTGTTTTGATTTGGGCGCTTTTTTTCAGAGATAAGCAAGAGCGCTGAAGCGCAACTACGTACCTAAGAGTTTTGTTTTGATTTGGGCGCTTTTTTTCAGAGATAAGCAAGAGCGCTGAAGCGCAACTACGTACCTAAGAGTTTTGTTTTGATGAAAGCGCTCTTTTCCATAGATAAGAAAGAGCGCTGAAGCGCAACTACGTACCTAAGAGTTTTGTTCCGATGAAAGCGCTCTTTTCCATAGATAAGAAAGAGCGCTGAAGCGCAACTACGTACCTAAGAGTTTTGTTCCGATGAAAGCGCTCTTCTATATAACTGCGAACCTGGGATTTAATATTAATTACAAATTTTTTAGTGCTTCCTTGATATCCAGCGCCAAAAATCTATCCAATGCTAAATACATCCAATAAAGAGATAACTGAGCGTCACTGTTAGTCTTTTGAAACCCCAAAGCATAGGACATTTTTTCATAACTGGGGTGAATAATTAACGTGTACAAGTCGCAAAGATTGGGAAAATCTGTTTGGATTTCTACTAAAATTTTTTGTACATCCTCAATCAAAGTAATCCGGTATTCTTCTAAATATTTCGGATCGATTACCCAACAGCGGACAAACACTGACTGGCAATTCCGATCTCCTGGTAGCGCCATCTTGAAAGGATCGATATCAGAAACAGAACTTAAATGCAGGCTTTTGCTGGGAGCGCTAAAAAAATTAACATCCGATTCGCTAGCGGTGGGATAAAGTAAGTAAAATCCGACTGGATTGAGATTGTCGCAGCGACGCAAAACTCGCATTCCTTTTGAATATTGAGCAGCCGAAAGCCGAATAACTTTAGCAATCTTTTGGGGGACTGCGTTCGTGCTGCGGTTCATCCAGTTATAATAGCTTGCTAGTAAATTAGCGACGGGGATGGCATCGCACCGAGGGTTAAAATCATCTAATTTTAGTTTGACTGAGTTTTCGGGCTTCGGGGGATCTAAAATTTCTGGGATGGGTTGAATTTGAATTGCTGTAGCGTTTCCGTCAAAGTGTTTTTCGATCAATCCGAGTGCTTCTAGTTTATCTAACATCATTCCGGCGGCGCGATCGCTCCCGCGATCGGAATCCGAGTAAAATAGTTCTGCTGCTTCCCGGTGAGTGCACTGCACTTCTGTTGCTGGTAATTCCAGTTTCGCCAGCGGCGGTTTGACGCGGGGCTGGCTTTCCTGAAGCTGTTTCACTGATAAGTAAATCCAAAGCCTGACAAAGCATTCAGCCCTAGTGCGAGTGACGCCTACTCGTTTCATCAACAGCGAAACAGCGACACGGCGCTGAGATTGAGAATACCAAGTATCTAGTTTTGCAATATCCATTTCAGTTGGGAAGCAGGGAAGGAACTCTAGTTATATTTTGGCTTAATTTTCCCAAAAACTTCACCCTGCTTCAGGTTACTTGTTGCCGCTGTTGCTGAACTTGTCTGATTTCCCCTGACTCTACAATACAACTGGTTGCTCCTTGCAGGTTCAGTGCTTCACAAAGCACAATCAATCTTAGATATTTTCAGGCTTGATTTAACAAACAACGAACTCGAC
The DNA here is from genome assembly GCF_020883145.1 of Microcoleus sp. CAWBG27. Classification (NCBI taxonomy): domain Bacteria; kingdom Bacillati; phylum Cyanobacteriota; class Cyanophyceae; order Oscillatoriales; family Microcoleaceae; genus Microcoleus; species Microcoleus sp. CAWBG27. The sequence continues at coordinate 37,737 of NZ_JAHREU010000015.1, read as the reverse complement.
TAAATTAGCATTTTGAGAGGTTTAGGGTATGCACAGCGCTTATATCAATCGGATTGGGAAATTTTTGCCGGGGGAACCGATTAATAATGATGAGATGGAGGAGTATCTGGGCAAAATTGCCTCGCGCCCTTCGAGAGTCAGACAGCGCATTCTCAACAGCAACGGGATTAAACAGCGCTATTACGCGATCGACAAACAGCAGCAGACACTCTATTCTAACAGCCAAATGGCAGCGTTTGCTGTCCGGGATGCGATCGCCCAGGCAAATCTGGAACCAAGTGCGATCGACTTATTAGCCTGCGCTACCACTTTACCAGATTTATTAGTACCAGGATTTGCCAGCACGGTACATGGGGAACTTTCCGAATTATCTCCCCTAGAAATAGTTTCAACTCAAGGAGTTTGCTGCGCGGGAGTTACCGCCTTAAATTACGCCACATCTCAACTCGAACTCGGCAAAAAACAAACAGCAATCGCCGTAGCCTCCGAATTTCCCTCGCGCCTGTTCAAAAGCACCAAATTTGAAACAGAAACATCAGTCCAAGCTGGAAAAACCCTACCTTTCGATACAGAATTTCTGCGTTGGATGCTTTCCGATGGCGCCGGAGCATTTTTGCTTCAAAACCATCCAAATGCAGTAGGAATTAGCTTAAAAATAGAATGGATTGAACTCGTTTCCCACGCCAACGCCTATCCAGTTTGTATGTATTCAGGATTGGCAAGCGAAACATCAACCAAAAGCTGGTTAGATTATTCATCCTACCTCGATGCAGCCACAGCCGGAGCCTTTGACTTGCGGCAAAATATTCGCTTGCTAGACAATGTAATGAAATTAGGCGTTGAAGGTTGGCTGAACTTGATTAAAAATGGGAGAGTTTGTCCGCAGGAGATTGACTGGCTGCTGTGCCACTATTCATCTCACTTTTTCCGGGGACAAATTGTCGAACTTTTGGAACAAGCAGGCTGCATGATTCCCGAAGAAAAATGGTTTACCAACTTGTACTCGCGGGGAAATACAGGCTGCGCCTCGATTTATTTAATGTTAGAAGAATTGTTCAATTCTGGAAAATTGCAGCAGGGACAAAAAATCTTTTGTTTTGTTCCGGAAAGCGGTCGCTTTACAACGGCTTACATGATGTTAACTGTTGTGGAAAGCACTAATAAATCTATGACTTCTCAAAGTTTTCAATCCATTGATGTTCCCGAAGCTTCGCCTCTGGTAAGTGTTAAACCGGAAATGTTTTACTCTCCGCAAGCTTATTTGTTGCGGGAGTTAGCCTGGATTTGGCTGAGATTCGATCGCGAAATTCGTTCTGTTCCCATTGTCCGCAAATTGTACCGGGGAGAGTTTACAATAGAAGACTATCAAGCTTTGCTGTGCAATCTCCGCCCGCAAGTTGTCGAGGGAGCGCGCTGGATTGCTAGGGCTGCATCTAACATGACTGACTTCCGTTTGCGATCGACTTTTATCGGCCACGCCCAAGACGAACACCGCGACTATCAAATGCTAGAACGGAATTATGTTTCTGTCGGAGGCGAGTTGTCAAAAATCGTGGAATATGATAAGAATATCGGCAGCGAAGCACTGTCAGCTTTTATCTTCCACCAAGCATCGCGGGAAAATCCGGTTGATTTAATTGGCAGTATGTTTATCATCGAAGGATTGGGCAATCGGTTGGCGGGAAAGTGGGCAAAAGAAATCAAAGAAACTCTCGGTTTGCAAGACGAACAAGTATCATTTTTAGCTTATCACGGAGCTAATGACGAGTCGCATTTATCCAAATTAGAAAATTTGATTAATGCAGAATGGATGACAGAAGACATCGCCCGTCGCATTGTCAAAACCGCTCGTGTTACTGCTCGTTTATATCTATTGCAATTGGAGGAAATTCGCTAATGCAAAAGCTGCAAAAACAAGATATCACAACTCTTCCCGACGAGCAGAAAGTTCCTTACGCTACCAAACCTTACAACCGCCGAGATCCGAATGTTTGGGATGTCCTGTTTTGCGATCGATCGATTCCCGTCGATTTAGTAGCAAAAGGATATATGATGCGGGATTTGCAAAACTGGACTCGCAATTATTTGCTCATCCCGATCAAAGTAATTGCTAACTTGTTGCTTGCGTTAATTATGACTGTCAAGCGCCTATTGCCCTTTCAATTTCGCGCTTACACTTTAATGCACAAATCGGCTGCATTTTTCCTAAATAACTTTGTCTCGCCCGAAGCTTGTTATTTAATTGTGCGGCACATCAGCATCGGCTCCAACATTATCAACTTCTTAATTGATAACGGCCCGGATACCCAGATTGAAAAGTCAAAACTTTATCCCCGCACAGTTAGCGATTTAGCTGACAATGCCTTTCTCGAACACGACTTAATTTTGTATAACTTTGTCTGGGACTACAACCAGGCAATACTTACAAATCCCAACTGGTTGCAGCTTGTCAAAAAACGCGCAATTAATTATGATAGCATTCAACCTGTGGAAGTTGCAATAGATTTTGAGAAACGCAGGTGGCTGAGGATTTTGGATCTGGAATCTGCGATCGAGCTTTTTAAGGTATTCTATTCTCTGTGTTTGACTAGCGACGAATTTGCGCGAGCAGTGATGTCGCTTCAGTTAGATGAAAACTTCGGAGTGTACGTCAGCGAGATTACCGGAAATTACGACTGGAATCATGTCATTGTCAACCGCCATCCGCTAGCACCCAACAGTCCATTTAATGCGGCGCGCGACTTGTTTTTGCACGGAATAATTTCGGAATATCTCTATCGGTATTTGGAACTGCGAAAAGAGATGAACAATGCTGAAAATTAGAGTGCGTCATCTCTCGAATCAAAACAATCAAATACGTTCGTAGTGAGGACTTCAGTCCGCATAATTTCAGTGAGGACTTCAGTCCGCATAATTTCAGTGAGGACTTCAGTCCGCATAATTTCAAAAAAATAAATTTCTCACTACAAACACTTTCTCTTAAAGATAATTAAGTAATATGATATATAGCCTTTTTCAAAAAAATGAGGTATGACTGGTAGCCCACACAATCCTTAGACTAAGAGGGCTGAAGCCCAACAACTTACCTCATCTTTGTGAGAACCGCTATAATACCATTTATAAAAAATGTGGCAACTATAAAATTTTTGGGTTTGTTTAGTTCACCCAATGTGTAAGGTGCGTCGCCCCACCGATTTTTACTCTTTTTTAGAGATTGTCGATGGCGACACACCCTACATATACTCTTGCATTAATTTGGCAAATTGATATAATTTGATTTGCTTAATCATCGAAAACCTCTAAGCTGAGCCACCCAACAAGTTGCCAAACATTCTTGATTTTAAGATAAAATCAAGAAAAAATCTCAAGCCAGTGCTAGCTGTGGTTGTTCTGCTAATTTCGAGAAATCATGATAGATCACAATCCACTTACCTGTAATCGGATCGCGGTAAGTAATAAACGGATTAGATTTTAAAGGCTTACTACAAGGTTTGGCTGCCATTTCTACACACTCCAAATAATTTTTATTGAATAATTCTACAACGCCATACTTTTAATGATCGCCTGTTTTGCAGAATATCCGGGTGATTGTTGCCTCAAAAACAGGTGATATTTCAGGCATTTTGTGGTGACAGATAGCACTGTGTAGTGTGATTGAAAAATTAATTTATAGTGAGCGGTATCACAAAAAAACTCCGAAAAACAATTCTGCCTCGTGCCTTTTATCGTCTATCTTCAAAAGGCCGACTATTTTCAGTGGATATCTGATATTATTAAGTAAGGTAAAGACGTTTATCAGAGATCTCCTCACAAACTTATGGCGCTATTTGGATTTGGCAAAAAGTCGAGTCTGCCGTCTCCCCAAGACGCATTGCCGGGACGGGCAGAGTTGATGCCGGTACCGGCAACTCACTTTGTTAATGGCAATCCCCTCAAACCTCCGTTTCCAAACGGCATGGAGACTGCCATGTTTGGTCTGGGCTGTTTTTGGGGTGCGGAACGCAAATTTTGGCAGGAAAAAGGTGTTTTTTCGACTGCGGTTGGCTACGCGGCGGGGATTAGTCCGAATCCTACTTACAATGAAGTTTGCAGCGGGATGACGGGACATAATGAAGTTGTTTTGGTTGTGTTCGATCCGAAAGTAATTAGTTACGAAACGCTGCTAAAAGTTTTTTGGGAAAGCCACAATCCGACTCAAGGAATGCGTCAGGGAAATGATTCCGGTACTCAATATCGATCGGGCATTTACACGTATTCACCTAGCCAAATGCAGCTAGCTGAAGCTTCGCGCGATGCTTACCAGCAAGCTTTGACGCCTGCTGGTTACGGCAAGATTACTACTGAAATCATTGATTCTCCTGAGTTTTATTACGCGGAAAGCTATCACCAGCAGTATCTTGCTAAAAACCCGAATGGTTATTGCGGTTTGGGCGGTACTAAGGTTTGTTTGCCGGCTATGTCTCAGGCTTGAAATTTTATCCCGCTTGATGGGGATACAATCAGGTTCGTTGGTGTCAATTTAATCTCAAATGTAGTCATATAAATCTGTCTGACGATTAAGGCCAGATCCCCCCTAGCCCCCCTTAAGAAGGGGGGGACAGGAAGCGATCGAACTATTAGGGCCCGATCCCCCCTAGCCCCCCTTAAGAAGGGGGGGACAGGAAGCGATCAAAGTCGGGTGCATCTCAGTTTTGCATTTGTAGTGCTGTAAAAAAAATGCTTTTTGCGAAAATGAGATGCTCCCTCAAAGTCCCCCTTCCTAATGGGGATTTAGGGGGATCGGGCCTCAGATAAAAGCCAGATTTCTCAGGCTTCAGACTTAATTTGACACTAATGAACACTGCTGTGTCCCTACAGCATAGGGCTAGAATTTCGCCACAAACAGCGGAATGTGTTAGTAGTTGAAAATAGGTAAAAAATGCTGACGGCTGTTGTAATTATCAATTTAATGATATCTCTGGTCTGTTTTTATATAGCTGCGAGAGTGTGGAAAATCAGGCGGACGATCGCACGTTTTGAATTTCGGATCGCAGCAATCGAGCGCTGTAGCAACAATGTCCTCAGCAAATCGCCGGATTTCTTTGCTAAAAGGCAGCAAAGTGCTCACCAATTACGGCGGAATTATCAACAACTGGAATTGCAACTGCAACAGGTTCAGCAACTTTTGGGATTGCTGGGTTTGGGACGGATGCTTTGGCGGCGGCGCGATTCCCTGCGGGATAGCTTCGCTTCACGACCTTTGAGGTAAGCTATCCTACAATTGTATGGAGAGAAGTTATAAAAATGTCAACTAAACGTTCAGGATTATTTATTGGCGGTTTGTTGGTGGGTTCTGCGATCGGGGCCGTGACTGGGTTGCTGATGGCACCACGAACGGGCAAGGAGACGCGGCAGATCTTGAAAAAATCGGCCGATGCTTTGCCGGAGTTGGCGGAGGATTTATCGACTAGCGTCCAATTGCAGGCCGATCGACTTTCTGAAACTGCAATCCGAAATTGGGAGGAAACTTTGATTAGACTCAAGGAGGCGATCGCTGCGGGTTTAGAAGCAACTCAGCGGGAACGTCAAACACTGTCGGAAACTGAAGTCGAAGTTACTCCCCCGTCGCGCCCTCCCGTCCGCTAACAAGGTCACGATCAAGCAAAAATAAGGTATTTTAATCATTGTGAGCCGATCGCAATCATTGATTTACTGCAACACTTAGGTCAGCCCCAAATCCGAGATTCAAGTGAGTGACCCTATATTTTGGCTAGGACTTTCGATTTTGCTAGTAGCAGTTAGCCTGACTGCTGTTTTAGTGACTCTGATACCTGCGGTGCAAGCGCTGGCCCGGGCAGCCCGCAGCGTGGAAAAGCTCGCTGACACGCTTTCGCGCGAGTTTCCGCCCACCCTGGAAGCGATTCGGTTGACGGGGCTGGAAATTAGCGAGTTGACGGATGATGTCAGCGATGGGGTGCAAAGTGCGGGGGAGGTTGTCAAACAAGTCGATCGCAGTATTGGTAGCGCGAAAAAGCAGGCGCAAAACGTGCAGGTAACTACTCGCAGCGTGGTGACTGGGATTAAAGCTGCTTGGAAAACTTTAACTCGGAAGCCACCGATTTCTGGGGGGAGGGGCAGAGGGGGCGATCGATTGTCGCAGAGTCAAAGAAGTGCGATTTCGCTGAGGGATTCGGGTTTGGATGACAGATATTCTGGGGGTTACGGTACGGGCGCGAGTAATGGGGAATCGCCACGGTTGAGGAATAGCGAGGGTTCTAGTTTGCCGGCGGATGCTGAAGATTTTGAGCAAGTGCGATCGGGCGATGCTTGATAGCACCCAATTGCTCATCCTCCCCCAACAGCACAGCCATCCCACCAGCAAGGATTCTTATCAATAAAATCCATCAAAGCATTATACTTAGGCGAACCCTTTTGCTCCACATACTCCAAAGCGCCCCAACTTCCCCACTTACTAAATCCGCTGACATCCACAAAGTGCATGAAGAGATTGCCTCCACCTTGTTTCCAACTATTGAGCAACTGCGTGTAGAGCTCGTACATTTCCGGACGCCTATTTAATTCCATAAAAAACTTAGTTAGTTTTTCATTATTTTCCACTCCTTCAATACCTACAATATGTTGACCGCCCTCGTAAACAAATAACTTGAGATTTTTCTTTTTAACCACATCTAAGAAATACTTAAAGTCATTAGCAACATCTGGCAAACTATCTTTAAATCCTGGCAGCAACCCACCCTCTTTTAATTGCTTAAAAGCTTTGCCAAAGCCGCCATCTGGCTCTTTCAACCAAGACTCTACTTTACTGACACTTTCTTTCGCGCCCAAATTTCCACTGAAATATCCAGCTATAGCTAAGGCATCAATGCCGTGTTGATAACAAGGTTTATTGCCCTCAGCTACCCAATAGGAACACTCTAAAGAATAAGTTTCTAAATCTCTCCAGGCTCTTTGAGTCCCCAACACGCAGACAACTCGATTCTTTTCATCCCCAAAAACGCCTTTCCAGATATCGCACATTTGAGCAGTACGCATTCCGTGCCATTGCATAAAAGCGTCTCCTTTATCTCCCCACTTAGCTTTACCTTGCTCCAAAGCATAATTCGATTGTGGAAATGACCAATTCCAAACCTCATTAGAATACTCTACATAAACTTTCAGCTTTGGGTCTAAACTATCTTTTACCATTTTAGCAAAATTAGTCATATATTCATCCGCAGCCTGATGCGGCATATTAAACCAAGGTTCTGCTTGGAGTTTATTAGCTAAATTCACCATAATTTCTATGGGAACATTGCCTCTGTAAGCATAGGATACACTCTCTGGTTTAGGTCGGTTTGACCATTCTTTTTGTTCAGAACCGTTTGTCCCCATCCAGTCCATAAAACGCAAAACTTTAAATCTTTTAATCTTTTCAATAAACAGCGGATTAAATATTTCACCGCTTTGAGACAACTGTTCATCTTGGGAGCGAATTACTTTAATATTGCGGATATAGTTCCCAGTTTTCTTCGGATCTGTAGCAGTAATTGTGATAAATATCCCTCCGCCTTTTGTGGCATCGACATTTATGATATCCCTTCCGGGTTTAGATGCAGCATCATCTTTTTGGGCATCAAAGTTATATTCGATCGCACCCTCACCCTCATAGGTAACAATATATTGCCCTGAAGGATAGAGATTGGGAATTTCCCTAAGTAAAAGGGTACTTACTTTAGTATATTTAGGAGCATCTTCAGGAGATGGAAGAGATTTCACCCACCCGTTTTCATCAAGATTTAAAAGCTTATATTCCTCTGTATCCCATTCACCCTTACAGTTAGGTTGTCCGCTGGTGCATTGAGTTATCCATTGTCTAGAAGATTTGAAAGCATCTAAAAAGGGTAATTGTGTTGACCAATCAGCAATACCGCTAAGCCCAATTCCTAAAGAAGAGCTAGCATTTGAGGTATTTTTTACTTCTGTAGCGACAGGTACTTTGGGATTTGCTATCGGAGTTGTTGGAGAATTTTTAGTTGTGAGATCCCAACATCCGGGAATGAAAATGACAAATATTAATAAACCAATGAGAAAGCCAATAACTTGATTTTTTGACCGTACATTTAATCTAGACATAGATTTGAATATTTTAATTTTTGCAGGTAAAATCGTAGCTGGTACAAAAGTTTTAATTTTGATATTTTATCAAAAACTTCCTTCTGAAACTATCAGCTACAACATTATTAACATTTTTACCTCTCAGTGGATGGGCGATCGCCCTTTCTATAGGTTCGATCCTTCGGACTTCAGTCCGCATAATTTCAGTCGCCAAGTGCGATCGCCCATCTAGTCTTTTCGATCCAAGTCTTCTGTTATCAGGTTCGTAGTGAGGACTTCAGTCCGCATAATTTCAGTCGCCAAGTGCGATCGCACATCTAGTCTTTTTTATCCAAATCTTCGGTTTTTGGAGTCTCTGAAGTTGAGGGGAATGTTAATTGGATGTTGATATCCATTGATATTGTACTTTGCTCCAGCCAACCTATATTAACTATTTTTATTAATGCTTCTGTAGGTATAGAATTATTTACTTTAAATTCAGGAGAAGACTGAGTTTTATATCCTGCTTCCTGTAGCCGATCGCAAATATTGCGCCAATTTCCTACAGGTTCGTTAGGTACATCGGCGAGTTTTTTCACATATTGGTATAAAGTTTTACATAGATAAACCTCCGCACTTTTGGAAGTCTGAAACAGTTGGCGGGCGATTTCGGCGGGACTGCAACCGGAAAGTAAGCCTCGGAGGTAGAGTTTTTCGGTTTCTGTGAGTCCCCTGCGCGATTTCGGAGAGATTTGCCGTTTAGCTTCTGCAAAAGCTTGGTACAGCCTTTCTAAGTCCCAGTTTTTCGCGGCTTCGGCAAATAAGTCTTCCTTGGATGCCATTGTCGGATGTGTTGAGATATGACTAACGATAGCATAACCGAAATTGCTAGCGTTTGTTAGTTGCTTGCTAGCTTTGCTTATTGTATTGTTATATACATCAGATAAAGTTGAGTTTGTTGATGCGGTGTGACGCCGAGTAGGAATACTCAGATTCAGTAATGGGCGCGATCGCTGCAACGAACCTCAAAGCTACTACCTGCGAACGTCAGACGGCGCTGGATAAAGTTTTGTAACAAAAAACCAATATTTTGCATAAAACTTGCGGACTGAGCCTGATAGATAAATAGAGCCTTAGAAGTAACGCTACTGTTGCGGTTCGTCGGGGTTCAGGGTGCATTAGGGCGATCGGCCGATCGGCTTTTAGAACAATTTGTTTATTTAGTCTAAGCAAACACAGGGCAAGTCTCTGTACTTGTTCCGATTCAACACGGGGAAATGGGTAATAACGTGTCTAATTTTTTCACGCCTGAATCTAATAACGAAAGTGCGATCGCTCCTTGGAATGCCAGCCTAGAACCGACTAAGGGAATTATCCCGCAGCTAGATCCTAACCGCGTGCTAACGGGGGGTGTCGGCCAGGAAGTTAATATGCCGAATTTTACGCCAGAAGCCTATGACAATATCATCTTGCCTGACAATTTGCTAACCCGGATGGCTAGTGCAGTGAGTACCGAGTCCAACAGCAGTTTACCGGATAGCTCTGTCGATTTGCTCACAGGCCAAGCGATGTCAGAGGTGTATCAGGATTTGAGTAAGTTTGCGGGCGCGCCAGATTTCGCAGCTAAGCTGAATGTGGCTTTTGGGGAAAACTGGAATCCTGCGGCTGCGAAAGCGTTAGCAGAAGAATGGTTTCAGGGAGATTTTAGCGATATTCCGCAAGTGAAAGTTGTCTCGTCTGCTGAGATTGGTGGGGCGAATGGAGCTTTTGCTGCGGCGACGGATACGATTTATTTATCGAAGGAATTTTTGACTCGGAATGCGGCGAATCCGGGGGCTGTTGCGGATGTGTTGCTGGAAGAAATCGGACACTCTGTTGATGGGCGGTTGAATGTTACGGATTCACCGGGAGATGAGGGGGCGATTTTTGCCGCAGTTGTTCAGGGGAAAACTTTTGATGCGAAGGATTTGGCAAGTTTAAAAGGTGAGGATGATAGTGGAACGATTAACTTAAATGGTAAAGAAATTCAGGTAGAAAAAGCATCCCTTCCAGACCCAGGATTGAGAACAGTTGCTCATATACAGGATCTTGGTGACAGAACCTTTTCAGAAGGTGCTGTTGCCGGTACTACAGGTCAGTCAAGGCGTTTAGAGGGCTTTCAGATAAATCTTGATTCTCCAATTCCAGGCTTAAGCATGGAGTACATGGCTCATGTTCAAGATATTGGTGATACATCTTGGGTGAGAGAAGGACAGTATGTTGGTACAAAAGGTCAATCTAAACGGATCGAGGGATTTGCCATTCGCCTCACTGGTTCGCAAGCATCTAAATATGATGTATTTTATCAGGCTCATGTAGAGGGAATAGGTAACACTCCTAGAGTCGGAAATGGTCAATTTTCCGGTACTCGTGGCCAGTCTCGACGAGTCGAGGCTATTTCAGTTTGGGTACAACCTAAACCTCAGCCTAGCAATCCCGATATTGACATTCAACTTTCTTATCCCAGAGGAGGATTTACTCAATCAGAAATAAACCAGATGGAAAAAGCCGCCCAAAATTGGGAGAGGATAATCACTAAAGATAAAGACTCTAGTGGAGTTCTAAAAATTTCAGTTGTAAAGAGTCCAACTGCTAGTTCACGATGGTTCGCAGACTCATTTATGGACTCTGCTCGTAATTATCGAACTAACTTTTCTGGGTCAGATGTTGACATAAACGGAGTTGATTATCACAATAATATTCGGCTTAACCCCAGTCGATTTTCCGAGATTCTCAATAATAATTCGCTAGTTCGACTAGCAATGCATGAAATTGGTCATACTCTAGGTCTTGACCATGAATCTGTGGTCAGCTTAATGAATCACGATTTCTTTAATCCCAAAATGACCGACAGTATCTACAATACTCTGACTGCTCAGGGTTATAGTATCGATCGCAATGTACCTATTAACTGGTCTTGATTCGTTTTTTATAAGCTAGGTTTAGCGATCGCCCTTTTCCTCAAAATAACCAAAAGGGCGATCGCACTCTGCATTTAATTCACAGGAGATGGCTCAGCTAAACCTAATTCTGCCATAAGTTGCTCGTGAGAAATATTGCCACTTCGCTCTTGCTTTGACTCGGATTTCCGCAGCGGTTCGGGAATGTCAGCGAGTGTCAAAACCGGTAACGCCAATGCTTCTTTAAACCACTCAATGTTTTTTGCTAATTCTTCCAAGCTTTTTCCCCAAGGTTCCACGGCATTTTCAGTACATCCCGCGATCGCTCCACCAGCTTCATAAAACACTTCCCGAATGATATAATCGCCGTTATCTTCCAGAAACACTCGATAATTCCATTTAATAGTCATACATCCTCCTGTTGGCCGCGAAATAAAAAAGTATTGCCCTCTTTCTCGCCAATACGCTGAATTTCCACAATCTGTACCTGTTCTTCAACATTATAGAAGACTCGAAACTCCGCAATCCGCAATTCCCATTCCGCCATACTATTAGGTCTAGTGCGCTTGCGGTTGCGAGTCTCAACACTAGGTTCATATCGCAATTGCACGGGAATTTCGCTCAAAATTTGTTGTTGTTCGTGCTTCTTAAAGTATTTTATGTCTTGTATTGCTTGCGGAGTGTATTCAATCTGGTACATTTAAGTTAATAAATTAACTATCAATCAATAAAAACTTCTTAGTTTTAACTACAACTCTAAACGTGATAAGCAGTAATCGCAACTATTCCATCAGCACTGTAAATAGCTTTGATGCGTCTAAAAGTAGGATGAGTTCACCACACTTTCAGTCGATTTCCTTGAGCCGCAGCCGTACCAATTTTACCGTAGCCTGCTGTCAATAGAAGTAACTCAAATTCTGTAGATGGCAAAGTTTTTGCAGTAATTTGAGGGATGCCGTCAAGTTTATGCTTATCAAGGGTCATAGCTACCTTGGTAAGTGCTGTAAATGCGATATCCCGGTAATACTAAAGCAATGCCAATTGGACCGTGAATAATCCCCGGATAACTTTCTTCGGGTTCGTTACCTCCAATCCGAATTTTTAGCGCACCCAGCCAAATGTAGAGTCCAGGAATTAAAGTATCTAAACTGTAGGCGATCGCCCGCATTTGAATATCGAGGGGATTAATTGGTTTTAAAGACTTTGACTTTTCAGGTTGGGAAATAGACATGACATTGATTCCAATGTGACATAGGGCAAAAATAATCTTGTTGATTACACTTTAACATAATCTAAGTTTCATTTTCACTTGTTAAGTTTATCTTAGTATTGTCTCGCGATCGCCCTCCCCTAATTTACCGCACGTTTGAGAATTTGACCGACAACTCCGTACCTGTCGCCAACCAGTCCATCGAGTTCGTGTTCGATATCTTCCAACCAGCCAAGCTTGCTCGTCCACTTACCATTAGCTAATTGTCTGGCTGCATGAGTTGGAATACCGTTTGAGTCAACATATATCGCTATTTTCTGATATCCAATTTCTAATTCATCGCCTTTACAAATTTCATATCCCAGCGTTTTATAAGCCTGAATATAGGCTTCTAGAGTCTCCTCCTGTGGCACACCGTCAGGCCAATAAAATTGCTCTACTGGTATCGGTTGCCACCAACAATCGTCTTCCCCAGCAGCCCATGCAAAGCAGTTATATTCTTGAGATTTGGGACTGGTAACTTGATAATCCGTGCCAGACAAATTGGGCCACTTAAATTCAATGTCTGGTCTTCTATACATTCTCTTCAATCGCGTAGCCTTGATTTCTCCCCCACTCTATCCAAGCTGATGCCATCTGTTTTACTCTTCCCCTTTGTTCTGGTTTGATGGGATTTTCACCCGTAATTGCACTCAAAGCGGATAACCAGTAAAGGGGATTTTTTTTCAGTTCGGATAGCAACAGCGGTAGGATTTGAGTTCCCATACTAATAATTTCCTGATAGGCAGGATGCTGAGACATTTCGGCAGTTGAAGACAATCCAGCAACATCTTCCTCCCAATCCGAAGCTAGTGCATAAAATTTGTCAACTATCTCAGGGGAGATATCAGCATTTTTGTTGAGAATATTTTGAGCGGTATTTTGTGAAGAAACTTCTTCCTGTGCGAGTAAGTTTTCTATGCCTATTAAAACTAACTCTTCTATCGAGATATTTAAGTTGTTCGCGACTTGTTGTAATTTTAGGAGGCGCTCATCTGAAAGGGCGATCGCGATCGTGTTCATCTGGTTTACAAACTAGCATGATGCCTTAAGTATAGCAAATAAATTACTCACCTTTTATGCGATCTGACAGTTGTTGCTACAGTTTTGAAAAAAGGTCGATCGCCCTTTTTGTCCGAAAGTGCGATCGCCCTTCAATACATTTTACTTCGTTGCACCGTATCCCGAAGCAACAATCATCGACCCAATACCCGAATCGCTGAAGATCTCTTGCAGCAAAGCGTGTTCCAGGCGACCATCAATAATATGAGCAGCCTTAACACCCTGAGCCAAACTCCGCACGCAACAATTAACCTTCGGAATCATCCCCCCAGAAACAATCCCAGACTCAATTAACTGTCGAGCCTCTTGAATATCTAACTTCACAATCAAACTGTCTGGCTGGTGATAATCCTCCAAAATGCCAGCAGTATCAGTCATCAAAATCAACTTTTCCGCACCCAAGCCAGCCGCAATCTCTCCAGCCACCGTGTCAGCATTAATATTGTAAGATTGACCGTGTTCATCCGCAGCCACGCTCGACACCACCGGAATATATCCGCTGTTGACCAAAGACTCCAAAATCTGGATTTTCACGCCACTGACTTCGCCCACAAACCCAATTCCCTCCCGGCCATCTGGACGAGCTTGAATCAGATTGCCATCAATGCCGCACAATCCTACTGCCTTGCCGCCAGCTTGGTTAATTAACGAAACAATTTCCTTATTCACCTTCCCCACCAAAACCATCTCCACGACTTCCATCGTTGCGGCATCAGTCACCCTTAAACCATCCTTAAATTGCGGCTCAATTCCCAGCTTTTCCAGCCAAATATTAATTTCCGGGCCTCCGCCGTGAACCACAACCGGGCGCATCCCCACGCAGGATAGCAGTACAATATCTCGGATTACCTTTTCCTTGAGACGGCCATCCTTCATTGCCGCGCCGCCGTATTTGACCACAATGGTGCGGCCGGCAAACTGTTGAATGTAAGGCAGTGCTTCTGAAAGCACCTGAACCCGATTGGTTTCTACGTTCCGCGCAAAATCGCTGTGTTTGAGCATATGAGGACAAATGGCTAAAAACTTAAGTCTAAAGTTTAATGTCTCCAGCTATCATCAACAAATGCAAAAAGAATGAAGAAGTCATTAGTCAGTAGTCATTAGTCAGCAGACAGATTAATGTCCATGCACCATGCCCGATCGCCCGTTGGCGCAGCCCTCGAAGAGGATCCCGAATTTAAATAGGTTTTCTTAATAATCTAAGTTTAATCTTTCTATTCTAACTTATACAATTCTTGCTAAAGTAAATAAATGTATCGCTACCCAGATTTACTTAACCTTTTATGTTAACTGCTGTCACACCGGACTCCGAAAACCTTCAGTACAAGCTACCATCAGACGCTGACTCGTCCCCCCGGATGACCGTATTTTGCGATTTAGACGGGCCCATCGTCGATGTGTCCGATCGCTATTACACAACCTACCAAGAGGGATTAGCGGACACTCAAGCAGCCTACGGGGCCCAGGGAATCAACCTCAAACTCCAAATTCTCAGCAAACAGCAGTTTTGGCAAATGAAACAAAACCGAGTCCCGGATACTGAAATAGCCAAAACTTCCGGCTTGTCGGGAGAAGAAATTCACGTTTTTCTCGGATGCGTGAGTCGGATTGTCAATCAGCCAGACTTGTTGCACTTAGATCGGATCCAGCCAGGAGTACAATGGGCGATCGCACTTTTGCATTCTCGCGGCGTGCGGCTGATTTTAGTCACCTTGCGGCCGAGAAATCAAGCCGTTCAACTATTGCAAAATTACGGTTTAGCCAGATTGTTTACCAGCATTCGTGGCACTCAGATGCCGGATGCTGCATATCACAACTATACAGCCTTAAAAACTGAATTGTTGGCTGAAGTTGCAGAAGAATTTGAGTCATCCCTGAGTTCGGCTTGGATGATCGGAGATACCGAAGCAGATATCCTCGCCGGACAAGCATTGGGAATACCTACAATTGCCGTTACCTGCGGCATTCGCAGCCGCTATCAACTGCAAAAGCACCAGCCGAATTTCATTCTTAGCGACTTGATTATTGCCGTTCATCACTTATTAGGTTCAGCACCACAAGTGATAGTAGACTGACAGCCGTTAACAGTTAACTGTTATTAGTTAACTGTTATTGGTTAATTGTTATTAGTTGACCAATAACCAATAACTAATAACCAATAACTAATAACTAATAACTAATAACCAATGACTAATGACTAAGATTTTTCTAATTTCCTGGTCATTTCCCACAAGCGATTGAGGGGAAAATAAATCACCGGAGCCCAAAGACTGCTGAGAATAGCAGAACACAAAGCTACGCGCTGGTGATAACTCCAAATTTCTAGTAAAGCCCGATCGCCCATAGCGAAAAATTGCAGGCCCATCACCGTTTCCGCCACCACCGCCATCCCAAACACAATTAACGCGATCGGAATCGGATCTCTCTCAACAATATCAGCCGGAATCGACCAGCTTTTCTGCAAAACAACAGTTAAGACACCGACAACAACTAGACTTACAGCATGGGTGGGATGAGGAGCAGTCATCGCATCTTGAAGAAACCCCAAAGCAATACCCATGCTAGCAGCTCCCAAAACTGTACGCTTCCGCTTAATACTCCAAGCTACCAACCAAATTAACAGCCAATTCGGACTAATTCCCAACAATTCCATTCCCGGCATCCGGGTGGGCAATATCAATATGCAGAGCATCACAGAAACAAATGTAACGCCGAAGTTGAGAAATTGGCGGAATCGCGAAGACATCCGAGGTAAACGCTTCATTGCTGCTTTGCTCCCCCTGACGGTGCAGAAGATTCACCCTGCGAAGCCTTGAGTTCGGCTTGCTTATCGTGGGGGTAAACTACCCCCCATTCCAGAGAATTCATCGGTGCAGAAAACTCAACAATAGCTTCCGGAGCCGGAGTTTTATTCAGATCCACCGAAACCACTTTTCCCACCGGCAAACCAGCAGGAAATAACTGACTGAAAGAAGAAGTTGAAACCACATCCCCAGGCTTGACATTGGGAACATTATCAAAAAACTCCATCACAGCCTGATTTCCGCCTTTCCCGTGCATAAAACCCATGTTGCGACTGCGGGTAATTCCCACACCCAATTTACTTGTAGGGTCGCTAGCTAACAGCACCAAGCTAGTATTAGGAGTAACGCTGACAACCCGACCTACCAAACCGCCCGGGCCCATCACAGTAAAATCTGTTTTGATGCCATCATTACTGCCGCGCCCCAAAGTTACTTGCTGCCACCAGTGGTCAGCGCTGCGGCCGACAATAGGAGCGACAATCCCTTTAGGTTTCTTAGCAGACACGTAACCTAAAAGCTCTTTTAGCTTCTGATTTTGAGTTTCTAATTCTAATACCTGCGCTTGCAATTCTTGAGTGCGCGCCGAGATGAGCTGCTCTTGTCCAGAGCCGTTGGCGTGAAACGGACGAGTCACCCAATTGTAAACTTCAAATAGTGCAGCACCTTGCGTTTGTCGAACTCCCCAAGCTGCTGTTACAGCTAAACCTAAAAGAGCAATTTGTAGACGCAGATCCCACCACCTGCGGAGTGTGTTTTTTAGCATAATCTCAGTAATCTAAAATTGTTATGTCAGGATTTTAGATTTTAGATGGCAGACCTATTTCTAAATCCAAAATCCCAAGTTTGTTAACTACATATTGCGCGACGACTGCCCGCTGAAAACCCGTTCCAACTGTTTGTTTTCCAATACCCTACCTGTTCCCAAAACTACGCAGCACAGAGGATCTGCTGCCACGTGAGTGACAATTCCTGTTTCGTGACTGATCAGAGTATCTAAACCTTTCATCAGCGCCCCACCACCGGCCAGCATAATTCCTCTGTCAATAATATCTGCTGCTAATTCCGGGGGAGTGCGTTCCAAAGTACGCTTGACGGCTTCCACGATTACTGAAAGCGGTTCCGACATACTTTCGCGAATTTCTGGGCCTTTGATCGTAACAGTTCGCGGCAGACCGGAGAGCAAGTGCAAGCCCCGCACTTCCATGATCGCGTCGTCATCTTCGGTAGTTGGATATGCAGAACCCACCTGAATCTTAATTTCTTCAGCAGTACGTTCGCCGATCACCAAATTGTGAACTTTTTTCATGTATTGGACGATCGCCTCATTGAGTTCATCACCGGCCACCCGGACTGACTCACTGATCACCGTACCTTGCAAACTCAAAACTGCAACTTCCGTCGTACCCCCACCGATATCTATAATCATATTACCCGTCGCCTCAGCCACAGGCAGTCCAGCCCCGATCGCCGCAGCGATAGGTTCGTCAATTAACCGTACTTCTCTAGCACCGGCTTGAGTAGCCGCTTCAATGACAGCCCGCCTCTCGACTCCAGTGACACCGCTGGGGATGCCAATAATGATCCGGGGCGAAACTAAGCTTTTGCCTTCGTGAACCCTGCGGATAAAAGTCTTGAGCATGAGTTCGGCAGTATCGAAGTCGGCGATTACCCCGTCGCGCAGCGGGCGCAGTGCTATGACATTCCCAGGCGTGCGCCCGAGCATTTTTTTAGCATCTTCTCCAACCGCCAGAGGTATTTTTAAGTCTTGATCGATCGCCACTACGGACGGTTCTTGGAGAACAATACCTTTGCCGGATACATAAACGAGAGTGTTAGCAGTACCGAGGTCGATACCCATATCTCTAGATAAGGAAAATCGATTGAGAAGACCCACTGATTTGTACCCCCCCAAAACTAAAATACTAATGTGTGCAATAATGTTGTTACAAAAGTGTAACCGAGGTGGATTCTATTACGTTTTTCATCCTGAGTCTAGTCAGAAATGTACATTGTCGAGCATATGTTGAATGCAGGCTCGCCAATCATCCACAATAAATATGTTCTGGTCAGTGGGTGTAAAATCAGGATGAAGCCCTGATTTGCGCTGTTCCAAGTTAATTTTGGAGGCGATCGCCCTTCAGGGAGAATTTAACTACATCATCCATCGAGCACATTCCCGAAAAAATTTATGAGTCTTAATGTTGTGACTTTGGTCGGCCGCGTCGGTGGCGACCCGGACGTGAAGTATTTTGAGTCTGGTACAGTTAAGTGCAAGTTGACGCTGGCAGTGAGGCGGCGATCGAGCAAGACCGACGAACCAGACTGGTTTACCCTCGAAATCTGGGGCAAAACAGCCCAAATTGCTGCTGACTACGTTCGCAAAGGTGCTCAAATAGGGGTAACAGGCTCTTTGAAGTTCGATCGCTGGCAAGATAGAAGCACAGGAGCAAATCGATCGATGCCTATCATCAGAGTAGACCAGTTAGACTTGCTGGGTTCCAAACGCGACAACGAGTCCGGTATGTCGCAAAACAACAGCGAATTCTAGGGTTTGGGGAATTTGGGAAAGTAATATTTGTCAATTGGGTGAGGGCTGGTGACTTCCGAAAAGTTAGAAATAGTTGAAACTGAGTACCAAGCTGGCCGAGTAGCTTTTGAGAGCGGCCGCTACGGTCAAGCTATCCAAAGTTTAGAAACAGCGACAGGTTTGGTCGATCGCACTTCGCGGTTAGGTGGCGAGGTGCAGATGTGGCTGGTGACAGCCTACGAAGCCTCTGGCGATACAGCAAGGGCGATCGGGCTTTGCCGCAAACTCACCCGCCATCCCCGCCAAGAAACCCGCCAACAAGCCAAGCGCTTGCTGTTCATTCTCGAAGCCCCCAAACTCAGTATCCCTGACGAATGGACGGTAAAAATTCCCGATTTAGCAGCTTTGGATGAAAATAAATCAATCAATTTTCAAGCCAATCCGAACGCTGATATCAAGTACGCGAAACCCAAGCCAGTTGTAGCCGAACCTGTGGACTTGAGTCAAGTAAATACGAAAGATAACAGCTTTATCTGGCTGGCATTAATTGCGATCGTTTTGATTTTAGGCGGATTATTTATTAGTTATTAATCATTCTTTTCACTCGCACAAACTCTATCCATAGGGTATGTAATGCACATTTTATCCTGACCAATAGCGGCTCATATCAAACCCTCTAGCATCATAATTATTCATTTCTCTGGAATCTCCCTCTGCGTTCTCTGCGCTCTCTGTGGTTAAATCATTGCGATGGAATGGAAACGATATCAAACCATTTTTTAGTCCAGGAATGAGAGAAGTTAACCAATGCCTTTTAGCAATTATAAAAGCATCAGCGCCGTCGCCAAGGAATTCCAGATTAATTACCTGAGGGATAACTTCATTGTCGAAACAGAATTTGCAGTAAGCGACATTTTTCGGAATGAATTAGAACTGATTTTCAATGACGGAGTATTTGACAACTCGGAAATCGCCATTTGTGAAAATATCATTTATCCTGTATTGAAAGAAGTTTGGAAAAATTATCGCACTAATTTTCTGCTCTGGAGTCACCAAACCTTAATCTACAATGAGAATCTGTCAGGAATTCCCGATTATATACTAGCGAAGCGCTCCAGCCTTGGCACGGTAGTTTTTGACAAGCCTTATTTCATCTTAGTTGAAGCCAAGAAAGAGAGCGCATTCGATGAAGGATGGGGACAGTGTTTGGCAGAAATGGTCGCCGTGCAGCGACTGAACAATGAACCAGAACAAACTATCTTTGGGATTGTTTCTAATGGGGCAATGTGGCAGTTTGGCAAGCTCAAATTAGAAATGTTTACTCAAAATAAAACTTTCTATACAATTCAAGATTTAGATCGACTTTTTGCAGCCGTTAACTATGTTTTTCAACAGTGCGAATTACAATTATAGAGGAATGAACTTCGGCTTGACGCGCGGGTATCGAGAAACCTGGTTTTTATCGAATACTTCGCTGTAACCGACAGATTTGCGAAAAACCAAATTTCTAAGTTTTGACGCGTTGATGTCCACAAACCGGAATTTTCTGACAATCCTTCGCTGTAGCAGGTAGATTTGCGAAAAACCCGGTTGCTAAGTTTTTGCAAGGAACAACTGCTACTTTCGCAATGCTTGGACAGTTGTTAGCAGCGCAGGGAGATTTTGACCAAGCTTTCAATTATTTACAGCAATCTTTGGAGATTTTACAGCATTTGCGATCGCCCGACGCGCAAACAGTGAGGGAAATTATTGCTGATGTTCAGCAGATAGCTGAAGATCGATCGTAAGTTGGCGCGCGAGATTTAGAAACCGGGTTGCTCGTGAATATCTCGTGAGGCTGCTTAAAATCCAATACGGTTTACTTAATGCTTTTGATTAATTTCATCTGACGATTTTTGGATGATAAAGAGGTGAAGTAGATATTAAGAAGATTTTACCGCAGAGAACACAGAGAACACAGAGAGGGGAGGGATAAAAGGTTTTTTACGACATCCAAAACCCTCGCAATACTCTTCCCTCTGCGCCCTCTGCGCCCTCTGTGGTTCAAAACTCTTCTCTTAATGAAGTGGATTATATTTCAATACGGTTTACTTAATGCTTTTGATGAATTTCATCTGACGATTTTCTGGCAATACAGCCATTTTGGGCAAGTCAGATTTTTCTCAAGTCAACTGTATTGGCTTAAAATCTCGTATAAACCAGGTTTCTGGCCACGCATCACAACCTAAGACACCGGGTTTTTTACAGCTATACTCATTTGATTAATCCTTTTGTATCGGAATCATTCATCTCTCTTTTCTTTCTCTACGATCTCTTTCTCAAGTAAAAACCACCCCAAACATTAGGATCTGAAGGTCAGTCAGACCTGCAATGTTACAATTAAAAAAACGTTAGGCTAAAAGATTGGAGGTTGGCTCGCCCATGATTGAGTTGCAATCAGATTTAGAGTATGTAATAACCGATCGCTTAAAAGTCTCTCTAGATGCGATCGCCCAATTTTGCCAGCGCTGGAACATTGTCGAATTTGCCTTGTTTGGCTCAGTGCTCCGGGATGATTTTCGTTCTGATAGTGATGTGGATGTACTTGTAACCTATGAGCCATCACATCGCCTCACGTTTGCTCATTTATTGAGTATGGAGGAGGAGATCGAGGATTTACTTCACCGTTCTGTGGATTTGGTAGAAAAAAAATTGTTAAAAAATCCCTATCGGCGATCGAACATTTTGAAAACCTATCGAGTGATTTATGCAAACGGGCGATCGAAATAGCGCTTCACTTTGGGATATGGCGCAGGTAAGCTCGGAAGTTATTTGGAATATTGTTACAAGTGTTTTGCCTAGTTTACTGGTAGAAGTAGAGGCATTATTGCCACCGTTACCTGATGATAGTTGATCGATCGCACAAACACAGAATGCGCGATCGTCTTCTACAGTTGACCCTTTAAAGCGAACGATTTAAAGCGAACGGCTACGCTCAGGGCACCGCAGTTGACAGAGGTAGTGCGAGGTTTTACCCAGTTTCTGGTCACGCATAAAACTACCAGGATTTAGAAACCGGGTTTCTCACGAATATCTCGTGAGGATGCGTAAAATCTCGTAGAAACCCGGTTTCTGGCCACACATCACAAAAAAACCCGGTTTCTGGCCACACCCAAAATCGCTAAAATAGAACAAAGACCAAACCAGAAAGGCGATTATTGTGAGCGATTCCACCATAGAACAGATATTGAAATTGGCATCTGGGCGCGCTGATGCTGCTGAAGTATACTACCTATCCAGCCAAGACACGCCGATCGAATTTGAGAACAATCGCCTCAAATCTCTGCAAACCAAAGCCCTCCGAGGCGTAGCACTCCGGCTGATTTACAATGGCAAAATCGGCTTTGCTAGTTCCACTGATTTAACGCGGATAGACGATTTAGTCGATGCAGCCATTCAAACCGCCGAAATCGGCGACCCCGCCGAATTTGAACTAGCCTCCAACTTCCACCTAAAAGGCCCGGAAACCACCTACACTCCGCCCACAACCGCCGAATTAGTTGAAAACGGCAAAAACCTCGTCGAGCAAGTTCACGCCTACAATCCCGATATTATGGTAGATGTGGGCTTCCACGTCCGCAGCGGCCGCGTCAAAATTGCCACGACGCAAGACGTGTATGCCGAAAGAAGCAGCCAAATAGTCAGCGGGACGATCGCCGGAAATTTGGTTAAGGGAGAAGACTTTATGCAAGCATACAGTTACGATGTCGCGCGCGATCGACCCCTCGACACCAACAGCATCCTGCAATCGCTCCTCGAAAAATACCGCCTCGCCGAACATTCAGCCACCATCGCCAGCGGTTCCTACCCAGTATTATTTACCCCCAGAGCCGCCGCCAGCACCCTCGGCGGACTTTTTGATACCATCCTTTCAGGTCAAGCAGTAGTTCAAAAAGCCTCTCCCCTAGCCGACAAAATCGGCGAAACCTTATTTGACGAACGCTTCACCTTTTTTGAAGACCCCACTTTGGGCCCTTCTGCTTGTCCCTTTGACGACGAAGGAACCCCCACCACCCGCAAAGTCTTGATCGACAAAGGAACTGTCACCGGATTTTATTGGGATCGCAGGTGGGCTGCTCGCGCCGGTGTACGATCGACCGGCAACGGTTTTCGTGGCGGATTGTCTCGCCCGGGCCCAGACTTGACCAACTTCTGCATTTCCCCAGGAAACACCAGCACCCAAGACTTGATTGCTAGCATGGACGAAGGTCTTATAATAGAACAGGTTTTAGGTGCCGGTCAGTCAAATCAGTTAGCTGGCGAATTTTCTGTCAACTTAGACCTAGGCTATAAAGTAGAAAAAGGCAAAATTGTTGGTCGCGTCAAGAATACAATGGTGGCAGGCAGCATTTTTGAAGCCTTTAAAAATCTGGCAGATTTAAGTACCGAAGCCGAATGGGTAGGTGGTGGGGCATATTTGCCGAGTATGCTATTTCAACAGTTGGGCGTAGCTTCGAGACAATAAGTTCAGTGCGGTTAATTTCAGGTGACTCCGACACTGCTGCTATCAAAATGTCAACACTCACATCTTGGTTTGTAGTAAGGACTTTAGTCCTCTTATCCTAGTTGAGTCAAGAAGGACTAAAGTCCTCACTGCTGCTATCAAAATGTCAACACTCACATCTTGGTTTGTAGTAAGGACTTTAGTCCTCTTATCCTAGTTGAGTCAAGAAGGACTAAAGTCCTCACTGCTGCTATCAAAATGTCAACACTCACAT